>NZ_JBHUZW010000176.1:0-5711 GCF_042667215.1 Cellulomonas sp. NPDC057328
GTCGGCGCGTCCGTCCCGGGCGGCGTCGGCACGCCGGACGGCCGCGCCGGGGATCCGCCGCCACCCTCCCAGCGCGTGCGCGGCAGACCCTGCGGCGCCTCGCGCTGGAGCCACGCGACGAGCCCCTCGCGCACGTAGCAGCGCAGGTCGAACAGCGTCGGCGCGTCGACCGCGCTGGCGAGCGCCCGCAGGCGGACCACGCCGCCCACGGCGTCGGTCACCTGGAGGATGCCGACGCGCCCGTCCCACAGGTCCGTGACCGACAGCAGCCGCGTCAGCTCGGCGCGCATCGCGTCGACCGGCACCTCCCAGTCGACGTCGAGCTCCACCGTGCCGAGCAGCTCGGCGGCGCGGCGGGTCCAGTTCTCGAACGGCGTGGTCGTGAAGTACGTGGACGGCAGGATGAGGCGGCGGTCGTCCCAGACGTGCACGACCACGTACGTCAGGGTGATCTCCTCGATGCGCCCCCACTCATCGGCGACCACGACGACGTCGTCGACGCGGATCGCGTCGGTGAAGGCGAGCTGCAGGCCCGCGAACACGTTGGCCAGGGAGCTCTGCGCCGCGAGGCCGGCGACGATCGAGATGAGGCCGGCCGACGCGAACACGCTCGCGCCGACCGTGCGCGCGCCGGGGAACGTCAGGAGCACGGCGGCGACGCCGATGACCACGAGCACCGCGACGGTGATGCGCCGGAGGACCTGCACCTGGGTGCGGACGCGCCGCGCGTGCCGGTTGTCCTTCACGTCGACCCGGTACCGCTGCAGCGCGAGGTCCTCGAGGACGAACGCCAGCGACCCGACGAGCCAGGTGAGCGCCACGATGAGCGCGATCAGCAGCGCGTGCTCGACGCCCGGCCGCCAGGCGTCGGCCGGGTCGGTGCTGAGCCGCAGCGCGACCCACACCGCGACGACCAGGAGCGTGACCCGCAGCGGGCGGCGGGAGCGGCGGGAGAGGTCGGCGGCCAGCGCGCTGCGCGGGGCCGCGCGCTGCACGGCCAGGCCGATCAGCGTCGCGAGCAGGTAGCCGGCGACCACGCCGCCCGCGACGGCGAGGAGGGGCACGACGACGTCGCCGACCCCGCGGACGACGTCCTGCACGACCTCGGGCGTGGGGCTGGGCGTGGCTGCGGCGAGGGTGAGGGTGAGGGTCGGGATGTCGGGCACCCGTCCAGGGTAGGAAGGACGACCCGGTCCCGCCCCCGGCGCTGGGGGCGGGACCCGGTGAGGAGCCGTCTCGCCGGCACGAGGCGTGGCGGACTCCTTGACCCTCACGGGCGGCCCGGCTCTCGCCGGACCCTTGTCGCGTGCGGACGGACGAGAGGTCGTGACCCGCGGCTGGCCGGTCGGTGCGTCTCCCGATCGGCTGTCATCAGCATGGCACCGGTACTTCACCCGCGCATCTCGAACGGGTGACCAGTTCCCGACCCGGAGCAGACCCGCGTCGCACCGGCCCTTGACCTGCGCCCCCGCGTGACCGTGACGTCCAGATTGTCCGCATGTCGGGACGGGGCCGTACCGTGGCCGCGTGCACGTGCCCGCGCCCCTCGCCGCCGCCCCCGCGCTGGCGTCCCTGGCGGCCCGCGCCGTGCCGGGCGTCGAGGAGGTCGACGTCGCCGCCGGCACGGTCCGCCGCCTCGTCGACCTCGGCGCCGGCCCCGTGCCCGTCGCCGTCACGCTCACGGACGCCGGCGCGACGGCGACGGCCGACGAGGCGACCGCCGCCGCCGGCCCCGCGCTGCGGCGCCTGCTCGCACGGTGGTTCGGCCTCGACGACGAGCTCGACGACGTGCACCGCGCGCTGGGCACGGATCCCGTGCTCGGCCCCCTGCTGCGCACGCGCCCGCACCTGCGCGTGCTCGGGCACCCCGACGGGTTCGAGGCGGCCGTGCAGGCCGTGCTCACGCAGCAGGTCTCCCTGCGCGCGGGACGCACGCTCGGCGGCCGGCTCGCGGAGGCGTACGGCGCCTCGCACCCGAGCGGCCTGCGCGCGTACCCGACGGCGGAGGCGGTCGCCGCCGCCGACCCGGTGACGCTGCAGGCGGTGCTGCGGGTCCCGCACTCCCGCGCCGGCGCGGTGCACGCGATCGCGGTGGCGTGCGCGGACGGTCTCGTGCTCGCACCGGGCGCGCCCGCCGCGGACGTGCGCCGGTCGCTGCTGGCCCTGCGGGGCGTCGGCCCGTGGACGGCGGACGTCGTCGCGCTGCGCGCGCTCGGCGACCGGGACGCCTACCCGGCCGGCGACCTGGTGCTGCGGCGCGCCCTCGGCGTGCCGCACGCGCGCGACGTCGCCGCGGCGGGGCTCGCCTGGGCGGGCCGGCGCGCGTGGGCCGCGACGCACCTGTGGGCGTCGGTCGGGTACGCCGACTGAACGACGCCCCGGGGGGACCGCGGGCGCGCGGGATCCGACACTTGCCATGACACCACTGTGGTGTCATGCTGACGTCATGGACATCACGCGCTACGTCGAGGACCTCCAGCACCGGCTCGCCACGGCGGCCGCGGCGGGCGGTGAGGACGCCCGGCAGCTCGCCGACCGCCTCACGGCACCCCTCGACGCCGCCGTGCGCCTCGTCCTGCTCGACGCCCTCTCGGCCGCGGCCGGCGAGATCTCGACCGAGCTCGCCCCCGGCTCGGTCGACGTGCGGCTGCGCGGCGGCGAGCCCGAGTTCGTCGTCGACGTCCCCACGGCACCTGCGGCACCGGTGCCACCCGTGCCGGCCGCCCCGGCCACGGCACCGGTCGCGACGCCGACCGAGGGCGACGACGGCGCCACCACCCGGACCACCCTGCGGCTGCCCGACCACCTGAAGTCCCAGGTGGAGGTCGCCGCGGCGCGCGACGGGGTCTCCGTCAACTCGTGGCTCGTCCGTGCCGTCGCCGCCGCGCTGGAGCCCGCCGCGCACCCGCCCGCACCGCAGCAGCACGGCGGGGGCAGCCGTCTCACCGGCTGGGTGCGCTGACCGCCCGGCGCACCAGCTCGCCTCCACCCGCACGACACCGCAGGCCGTCCGGACCGTCCCGCACCGCCTGACACCACCCTGACACCACTCGCGAGGAGTCGTCATGCCCACATTCCCCACGTCCACGCCCGTCCCGGTCGTCGTGGACGTTCCCTTCGGCAACCTGCACGTCGTCGCCAGCGAGCGGGACGACGTCGTCGTGACCGTCCTGCCCGCCGACCCCACCAGGTCGGGCGCCGTGCGCGCCGCGGAGGAGACCCGCGTCGCCCGCGACGGCGACGCCGTCACGATCGTCTACCCGTCCGCGTGGAAGCAGTACGTGCTGCCGTTCTCGGCCGGCGGCGCCCGCGTCACCATCGAGGTGCCCGCGGGCTCCGACCTGCGGGGCAAGGCGGGCACCCTCTACTCCGAGGGGCGCCTCGGCGAGGTCGACCTCTCGCTCAACGGCGGCGACGCCCGTGTCGACGAGGCCGCCCGCCTCGCCCTCCGGGTCTCGGCCGGGTCCGTCGTCGTCGGGCGCGTCACCGGGACCGCGGAGGTCAAGGTCAGCGCCGGGTACGTGCGGATCGACGACATGGCCGGCGAGGGCACGGTGCGTGCCGCCAACGGCCCCACCGAGGTGGGGACCGTCACCGGGGCGCTCCAGGTGGTCGGCGCGCACGCCGACATCCTCGTCGGCCGGGTGCGCGGCACGGTGACCGCCAAGGCGGCGCACGCCGGCATCCGCGTCGGCCGGGTCGAGTCCGGCAGCGTGACGCTCACCTCCTCCTACGGCTCGATCGAGGTCGGCGTGCCGGAGGGCACCGCCGCCTGGCTCGACGTCACCTCCGAGCGCGGCTCCGTCCGCAACCAGCTCACCCCCGCGCAGGGCCCCGTCGACGACGAGGACACCGCGCAGGTCTGCGCCAGCACCGGGTGGGGCGACGTCATCCTGCGCCGCCCCTGACACCCGACCGGCACCCCGCACCGCCCCGCACGGCTCCATCCCGGCACGACCCGCTCCACGAGCTGCTCCACCGACCGCAGTCAGGAGACCCTGCCATGATCCACGACCTCGCCGTCGACGTGCGCGGACTGCGCAAGTCCTTCGGTGACCACACCGTGCTCGACGGGATCGACCTCGCCGTCCCCGCGGGCACCGTCACCGCCCTGCTCGGCCCGAACGGCGCCGGCAAGACCACCACCGTCGGCATCCTGTCGACGCTCCTCGCCGCCGACGGCGGCACCGCCCGCGTCGCCGGGCACGACGTCGCCACGGAGCCCCTGGCGGTGCGCGCCGCGATCGGCGTCACGGGCCAGGTGTCCGCGGTCGACGACCTGCTCACCGGCGTGGAGAACCTGCGCCTCATGGCGTCGCTGCACCACCTGGGGCGGCGCGCCGGCCGCGAGCGCGTCGACGCCCTGCTCGCGCAGTTCGCGCTCGTCGACGCCGCGCGCCGGCCCGTCTCGACGTGGTCGGGCGGCATGCGCCGCAAGCTCGACCTCGCCATGACCCTGGTCGGCTCCCCCGCGGTCGTGTTCCTCGACGAGCCGACCACGGGCCTCGACCCGCGCAGCCGCCGCACGCTCTGGGACGAGGTGCGGGCCCTCGCGGCGGGCGGCACCACGATCCTGCTCACCACGCAGTACCTCGAGGAGGCCGACCGGCTCGCCGACCGCGTCGTCGTCATCGACGGCGGGCACGTCGTCGCCGAGGGGACCCCCGCCGAGCTCAAGGCCGCGCACCACACCGGGTCGCTCGACGACGTCTTCCTGCGCCTCACCGAGCCGTTCACCGAGCAGCCCGCCGAGCCGTCCACCGCCTCGTCCGACCCGAGCACGAAGGAGGTGGCCTGATGACCACCGTGACGACCGCCCGCACCGCCACGCCCGCCGCCCACGCCCGCCCGGTGGCGGACACCCTGACGATGCTGCGCCGCAACCTGCTGCGCGCGGTGCGGTACCCGGGCCTGACGATGTTCCTCGTCCTCGGCCCGCTCGTGATGCTGCTGCTCTTCGTCTACGTCTTCGGCGGCGCGTTCGGCGCCGGCGTGGCGCCCGGCGTCGCCCCGGGGGCCGAGGGCCGCGCGGCGTACCTCGACTACATCACGCCGACGCTGCTGGTCCTCACCGTGGTCGGCGGTGCGACGTCCGTCGCGACGAGCGCGGCGATGGACGCCGCGGCCGGGATCATGGCGCGGTTCAGGACGATGGCGATCTCGCCGGGATCCGTGCTCTCCGGCCAGGTCATCGGCTTCGTGGTGCAGGCCCTCACGGCGCTGGTGCTGGTCCTCGCGGCGGCCGTCGCCATGGGCTACCGGCCGGACGCCGACGCCCTCGGCTGGCTCACGCTGCTGGGCATGTTCGTGCTGCTCGGCCTCGCGCTCAACTGGCTGGCGGTCGCCATGGGCCTCAGCGCCCGCAGCGTGGAGACGGCGAGCAACACACCGATGATCCTGCTGCTCCTGCCGTTCCTCGGCAGCGGGTTCGTGCCGGTGGAGACCATGCCCGCCGGCGTGCGCTGGTTCGCCGAGCACCAGCCGTTCACGCCGATCATCGAGACGGTCCGCGGCCTGCTGGCCGGCACGCCGCTGGACGGCACGACGAGCGCGCCGGCGGTCGCCTGGTGCGTCGTGATCGGTGTCGTGGGCTACGCGTGGGCCCGCGTCCTCTACCGCCGCGAGCGGCGCTGACCGCACCGCCGCGAGCGGCGCCGGTCACGGCCGGCGGGCCGTGCGGCACCGACCTCCCCCACCGGCCGCGCCGGCGC
>NZ_JBHUZW010000177.1:0-5519 GCF_042667215.1 Cellulomonas sp. NPDC057328
CCCCCGACCCGTCCGGGTCGGGGGCCGTCAGGGGGTGCGTCAGCCCTGGACGGCGCGCTTGAGGGCGCTGCCGGCCGTGAGCTTCACGCGGTGACCCGCGGGGATGTCGAGCTTCTCGCCCGTCTGCGGGTTCACGCCGGTCCGCGCGGCGCGCTCGGCGCGCGCGACCGAGAGGAAGCCGGAGATCGCCACGTCCTCGCCGGCGGCGAGCTTCTCGACGAGCACCTCCTGGAAGGCCTTGAGGGCCTTGTCGGCCTCGGCGTTGCTCAGGCCGGCCTTCTCGGCGATGGCCTGGACGAGCTCGGTGCGGTTGACGCTCACGTCAGGTGCTCCTTGGGGGTCGGATCGCTGCCCGGGCCGGACGACGGACCGGGCGTGCGGTGCGGGCACGCCCGTACGCACGGCCCTCGACACTAGCGGCGCGCGGGCGTCCTGGTGCACGCGGCACGCCCGTGGCGCGTCACGTCACCGTCGCGGGGCACGCCCACGGCGGGCGTCAGCACGGCGCCGGCGCCGCGTCACGGCCCGCGTCACGGCGTCCGTCACGGCCGGACGGGTGCGCGCCGGCCGCGGGCCCGGACCTCCTCGGCGGTGCGCGTCGTGACGACCCGGTCGGCGCCGATGCCGTGCGCGACGGCCCGTTCGCAGCCCGCGCGCAGCCACGCGAGCTGCCCCGGTGCGTGGGCGTCCGAGTCGATCGTGAACTCGCAGCCGGCCGCCACCGCGACCTCGAGCAGCGCGTGCGGCGGGTCGAGGCGGTCCGGGCGGGCGTTGATCTCGACGGCGACGCCGTGCTCGGCGCACGCGGCGAACACCGCCTCGGCGTCGAACTCGCTCGGCGGCCGCTCGCGGCCCGTCAGGCGCCGCCCCGTGCAGTGCCCGAGCACGTCGGTGCGCGGGTCGCGCACGGCCGCGAGCATGCGGCGCGTCATCGACGCCCTGTCCATGCGCAGCTTCGAGTGCACGGACGCGACGACCACGTCGAGCTCGTCGAGCAGGTCGGGGTCCTGGTCGAGGCTGCCGTCGTCGAGGACGTCGCACTCGATGCCGGTGAGCACGTCGAAGGGCGCGACGGCGCGGCGCAGCGCGGCGACCTGCGCCGTCTGCGCCCGCAGCCGTGCGGCGGACAGGCCGTTCGCCACGGTGAGCCGCGGCGAGTGGTCCGTGATCGCGAGGTAGTCGTGGCCGAGCTCGAGGGCGGCGAGCACCATCTCCTGCACCGGTGTCGCGCCGTCGCTCGCGTCGGTGTGCGCGTGGAGGTCGCCACGCAGGGCCGCGAGCAGCGCCGACGCCGCGTCGTCGGGCGCCGGCGCCGCGGCCGCCTCCTCCTCGAGCGCGTCGAGCGCCGGCACGGGACGCCCGGCGAGCGCGCGGGCCACCGCGTCGGCGGTCTTCGCGCCGACGTGCGGCAGGTCGGTGAGCGACCCGCCCGCCGCCAGCGCGTGCAGCCGGTCGGGGTCCTGGTGCTCGACGGTGCGGGCGGCCGCCCGGTACGCCGCGGGCCGGTAGCTGCTCGCCTGCGCGCGCTCGAGGAGGAACGCGATGCGCCGCAGCGTCGCGACGGCGCGGTCGCGGTCGTCCGCTGCGGTCACGAGGCCTTCTTGCGCGTCCGCTTCGCCGGGGCCTTCGCGCCGTCGTCGTCACCGTCGCCCGACGCGGCCTTGGCGCGCGAGCGCTGCTTGGGCGCCCGGGCCTCGTCGTCGTCCGCCGCCGACCCGCCGCGGGCGGCCTTCCCGGCGCCCTTCGTCGCTGCCGGGGCGTCGCCCGACGTCTCGCCCACCCCCTCGCCCCGTGCGCTGCGAGCCTTCTCGACGCTGCGCTGCAGCGCCGCGAGCAGGTCGACGACCTCGCCGGCGCCCTCCTCGGGCTCGTCCTCGGCCGCGGCCGGCGCCCGGGTCTCCCCCGACGACACCTTCTGCTCGATGAGCTCCTCGAGCGCGGTGACGTAGGCGTCGGTGTACTGCGAGGGGTCGAAGTCGGCGGCGAGCGACTCGACGAGCGAGCTCGCCATCGTCAGCTCCTGGGGGCGCACCGTCACCTCGGCGTCGAGGATCGGGAAGTCGGCCGCTCGGACCTCGTCCGGCCACAGCAGCGTCTGCAGGACGATGACCTTGTCGCGCACGCGCAGGACGGCCATGCTCTCGCGCTGGCGCAGCGCGACCTTCACCACGGCCATGCGGTCGGTCTGCTCGAGGGCGCCGCGCAGCAGCGCGTACGGCTTGGCGGCCGTCTTGTCGGGCTCCAGGTAGTACGTCTTCTGGAGCAGGAGCGGGTCGACCTGCTCGGCGGGCACGAACTCGAGGACCTCGATCTCGCGCTCGGTCGACAGCGGCAGGCGCTCGAAGTCCTCGTCCGTCAGCACGACGAGCTCGCCGGAGTCCGTCTCGTAGCCCTTGGCGATGTCGCCCCACTCCACGGGCTCGCCGTCGACGCTGCACACCTTCTTGTAGCGGATGCGCCCGCCGTCCTCGCGGTGCACCTGGTGCAGCCGGACCTCGTGCTCCCCCGTCGCCGCGTACAGCTTCACGGGTACGTTGACCAGGCCGAACGCCACCGCACCCTTCCAGATCGCGCGCACGTCCGCCTCCCGTCGTCCCGCATGTCGTCCGGCACACGCCGTCCACGGGCAGGATGGACCCGTGCACCCCGTGCCCGCCACCCCTGAGCGCAGGTCAGCGCCGTGAGCGCGGACCGGCGGACGGTCGACGTCGGCGGCCGTCCGGTGCGTCTGACGCACCTCGAGAAGCCGATGTACCCGGCCACGGGGACCACCAAGGCGGAGGTGATGGACTACCTCGTCCGCGTCGCCCCGGCGCTCCTGCGCCAGCTCGCGGACCGTCCGGTCACGCGCATCCGGTGGCCCGACGGCGTCGGCGGGGAGCGCTTCTTCGAGAAGAACGTGCCGCGCGGCGCGCCCGCGTGGCTGCGCCACCACCGCGTGCCGGCCTCGCCCGGCGGCGACGAGGACGGCACCGTGCTCGACCTCCCGGTGCTCGAGGACCTCGCGGGGCTGGTGTGGGCGGCCAACCAGGGCGCGCTGGAGCTGCACACCCCGCAGTGGACCGTCGGCCCGCGCGGCGGCGTGCGCGACGCCGACCGGCTCGTCGTCGACCTCGACCCGGGACCCGGCGCGGGCCTCGACGAGTGCGTGCGCGTCGCGCACCTCGTGGCGGACCGGCTCGCGGCGGACGGCCTGGCGCGGACGGTGCCCGTCACGTCCGGCAGCAAGGGCCTGCAGCTCTACGCACCGCTCCCCCGGCCGCGCCCGCCGCACGACGTCCGGTCCTACGCCCGGGACCTGGCGCAGGCGGTCGCCCGGGACGAGCCCGGCCTCGTGGTGTCCGTGATGCGCAAGGACGTGCGGCCCGGGCGGGTCCTGATCGACTGGTCGCAGAACCACCCGGCGAAGACGACCATCACGCCGTGGTCGCTGCGCGGCCGCGAGCGGCCGACCGCCGCGGTGCCGCGCCGCTGGGACGAGATGGAGCCCGGGCTGACGCAGCTCACCGCCGACGAGGCCGTCGCACGGCTCGAGCGGGACGGGGACCCCTTCGACGACTGACGCCGCTGGTCGTGGCCCGGCCGCGGGCGCCCGTGCTCCTGTGGCGGACCGTCGGGCGTGCTGGCAGCGTGGACGCAGCGCCGGACCGCCGGGTCCGGGAGGCGACATCGAAGGAGTGGTCATGGCTCGCGCCGATCTTCCGAAGTACACCGTCCCGTCCCTCACCCCCGAGGACGGCGCCCGGGTGGCGGAGATCCTCCAGGGGCGGCTGCACGCGCTCAACGACCTGCAGCTGACGCTCAAGCACATCCACTGGAACGTCGTCGGCCCGCACTTCATCGCCGTGCACGAGATGCTCGACCCGCAGGTCGACGCCGTGCGCGCCATGGTGGACGCCACCGCGGAGCGGATCGCGACCCTCGGCGTCTCGCCGCAGGGCACGCCCGGGCAGATCGTGGCCAACCGCACCTGGGACGACTACAGCATCGGCCGCGCCACGACGTCCGCCCACCTCGGCGCGCTCGACGAGGTGTACGTCGGCGTCATCACCGACCACCGGGCCGCCGCGGAGGCGACCGAGGAGCTGGACACGGTGACGAACGACCTTCTCGTCGGGCACCTGCACGAGCTCGAGCTGTTCCACTGGTTCGTCCGTGCGCACCTGGAGAACGCCGGCGGCGGGCTGTCGAACGCGGGCGCGTCGACGGAGCAGGACGCCGCCGCGCTCGCCGAGGCCGGCAACCCCGCCGACGACGCGCACTCGTGACGCCGATGCCCCGGCACGCCCAGCCCGTCCCCGCCGGCCCGTCCGACGGGGACGGGCTGCGTGCGGGCCGCGTCGCCCCGCGGTTCGACGGCGCGACCGCAGGCCGCCTGCACGTGGCCGCGCGCCTCGAGGACCGGGTCGACACTGCGGTGGCGCGCGTGCTGCGCCGGCGCGGGTGGACCGTGCGCATCGTCTCGTACGCCGGGTACGGGTCCCGGGGCTGGGTCCGCGTGCTCGCGCGCACCCTGCTCGCCTCGCCCGCCGTCGCGGGGCAGGACCTGCCGGGCGCCGGGGGCGCGGCCCAGACCGGCGAGGAGCGCCCCGCGCCGTCGGTCCGTGGCTGGCGGTCCTTCCTCACCTCGCCGGTGGCCGGCGCCGACCTCGAGGTGCGCGTCGGCGACGCCACGCACGTGGTGACGACCGACCGCGGCGGCTACGTCGACGCGGTCGTGCCGTCGGACCTGCCGCCCGGCTGGCACGAGGTGACGCTCACCTCCGCGGACGGCGCGCAGTCGGTCGCACCCGTGCTCGTCGTGGGGGCCGGGCCGACCGTCGGTGTGGTCAGCGACATCGACGACACGGTGATGGTGACGCGTCTGCCGCGTCCGCTCGTCGCGGCGTGGAACACGCTCGTGCGGCACGAGAACGCGCGCGAGGCGGTCCCCGGCATGTCACGGCTCTACCGGGAGCTGCGGCTGGGCGACGCGGACCGGCCGCTCGTGTACCTGTCGACGGGGGCGTGGAACGCCGCGCCCGCGATCAGCCGGTTCCTGCGCCGGCACGACTACCCGGCGGGCCCCCTGCTCCTCACCGACTGGGGCCCCACCAACACCGGACTGTTCCGCAGCGGCCAGCAGCACAAGGTCGCGCAGCTGCGCCGCCTGTTCGCGGAGCTGCCGCAGGTGCGGTGGCTGCTGGTCGGCGACGACGGCCAGCACGACCCGGAGATCTACGCCGGGGCCGTGGCGCACCACCCGGAGCGCGTCGAGGCGGTGCTCATCCGCCAGCTGACCGCCGCGGAGCACGTCCTCTCGCACGGTCTGCCGACCGCGACGCCGCAGCAGGAGGACGCCGAGGAGGACGCGGAGCGGCCGGGCATCGCGGTGCTGCAGGGTGCCGACGGCGAGGAGCTGCTGGCGCACGCCCGCGAGCACGGGCTCGTGCCGGGCGGCTGAGCCCGCCGCCGCTGCCGGCCCCCGGAGCCCCCGGGAGAACGGCCACGGCCCCGGACGACCGGTGACGGTCGTCCGG
>NZ_JBHUZW010000178.1:0-5342 GCF_042667215.1 Cellulomonas sp. NPDC057328
GGCGGGCGGGGGGCGCCCCGGCGCCCGCCGCCGGGGCGCCCCCCCCCCGGGTCGTGCGCCCCACCCCCGGCGCGGGGGCCCCGGGGCGGCGCGGCGAGGCCGCCCGGTGCCACCGCACCCTCAGATGACGCCGAGGGACACGATCGCGTCAGCGACGCGCAGGAACCCGGCGATGTTCGCGCCGAGCACGTAGTTGCCCGGCGCGCCGTACTCGTCGGCCGTCGCGGCGCAGCGGTCGTGGATCGCGACCATGATCTCGGTGAGCCGCTCCTCGGCGTACTCGAAGGTCCACGAGTCGCGCGACGCGTTCTGCTGCATCTCCAGCGCGGACGTCGCGACGCCGCCCGCGTTGGCCGCCTTGCCGGGGCCGAACAGCACGCCCGCGTCCTGCAGGAGGGCGACGGCACCCGGCTCGGTCGGCATGTTGGCGCCCTCGGCGACCGCGAGCACGCCGTTGGTCAGCAGCACCTTGGCGTCGTCGGCCAGCAGCTCGTTCTGGGTCGCGCACGGGAGCGCGACGTCGACCGGGACGTCCCAGACACGCCCGTCGGTGACAAGCCGCGCGCCGGGGCGCCGCGCCACGTAGTCCGCCGCGCGGCCGCGCTGGACCTCCTTGACGTCCTTGAGCAGCGCCAGGTCGACGCCCGCCTCGTCGACGACGTAGCCGGACGAGTCGGAGAACGTCACGACGGTCGCGCCGAGCTGCTGCGCCTTCTCGATCGCGTGCAGCGCGACGTTGCCGCCGCCCGACACCGAGACGCGCAGCCCGTCGAGCTCGCGGCCGCTCGTGCGGAGCATCTCCTGCGCGAACAGGACCGTGCCGTAGCCGGTGGCCTCGGTGCGCACGAGCGAACCGCCCCAGGCGACGCCCTTGCCCGTGAGCACACCGGACTCGTAGCGGTTGGTGATCCGCTTGTACTGGCCGAACAGGTACCCGATCTCGCGGCCGCCGACGCCGATGTCCCCCGCGGGCACGTCCGTGTGCTCGCCGAGGTGGCGGTACAGCTCGGTCATGAACGACTGGCAGAAGCGCATGACCTCGCCGTCGGAGCGGCCGCGCGGGTCGAAGTCCGAGCCGCCCTTGCCGCCCCCGATCGGCATGCCGGTCAGCGCGTTCTTGAAGATCTGCTCGAAGCCGAGGAACTTGACGATGCCCAGGTAGACCGACGGGTGGAACCGCAGGCCGCCCTTGTACGGGCCGAGCGCCGAGTTGTACTCGACGCGGAAGCCGCGGTTGATCTGCACGCGCCCGGCGTCGTCCACCCACGGCACCCGGAAGATGATCTGCCGCTCGGGCTCGCAGAGCCGCTCGAGCACGGCGGCCTCGACGTACTGCGGGTGCTTGCGCACCACCGGTCCGAGCGTGTCGAACACCTCGCGGACCGCCTGGTGGAACTCCGCCTCACCGGGGTTCCGACGCAGCACCTGCTCGAACACCTGCTCCAACGACTGGTCCACGGGTCCTCCACATCCGGCACCGGCTGCTCTCCGGTGCGACGCGGCATTCCACCACGACGGCAGCGCGTGGGAGGAGCCCGCCCGGGGTGCGGACCGGCCGCTCGTCCGTCCGGGGGTACGGCTCCCGCCCCGCGCGCGCCGCCCGTCGTGGGTCAGCGGCGGCGCACCGACACCACCCGCTGGAGCATGACGAACGCGAGGAGCACCGCGCCGATGAACACGCGCGTCCACCAGGAGTCGAGCCCCTCGCGCGCGATGAGCACCTGGATGAGCCCGTACACGAGCACGCCCGCGCCGGTGCCGAGGACGAACCCGACCCCGCCCGACAGCAGGGTGCCGCCGATGACGACGGCGGCGATCGCGTCGAGCTCCATGCCGATGCCGGTGAGGTTGAACCCGGACTTCGTGTAGAGCGCGAAGAGGATCCCGGCGATCCCCGCGCAGGTGCCGCTGATGACGTACACCCACACGCGGGTGCGGGCGGGCTTGAGGCCCATGAGGGTGACGGCGGCGCCCCGGTCCCCCGCGCCCAGGCCGTAGACCGTCCGCCCGAACCGCGTGTAGTGCAGCAGGTACACGGCGACGAGCAGCACCGCGAGGGCGATCAGCATGCTCGCGTTGATGCGCCACAGCCCGCGCCCCTCGCCGAACCGCAGGCTCCACGAGGCCAGGGCGGAGAAGCCGGCGTCGTCGATCGCGAGCGAGTTGGTGCTCACGACGTTGGCCAGCCCCCGAGCCAGGAACATCACGGCGAGCGACGCGATGAACGGTTGGATGTCGAACACCTGCACCATGACGCCGATGAGCAGGCCGCACGACGTGCCGATGAGCACGCCGGCGGCGAGCACGACGGGCAGCGGCAGCCCGGCGGTGAACAGCTTCGCGGACGCCAGGCCCACGAGCGCCACGACGGCCCCGACCGACAGGTCGATGCCGCCGGAGAGGATGACGAACGTCATCCCCACCGCGAGCACCAGCAGGTACGAGTTGTCGACGAGCAGGTTCGACAGCAGCTTCATGCTGAGGAACGACGCCCGGTCGGTGCTGTAGCGGCTCTGCCCGATCCCGAGCATGAGCAGCAGCGTCAGGACCGTCCCGAGCACCGGCAGGAAGCGCCGGTCGACGCGGCCGAGGTAGCCGCGGACACGGTCGACGGATGCGCGCGGGCCGGTGCCGCGCGCCGTGGTCGGGGTCAGCTGGTCGGTGCTCATGCGGCCACCTCCACGGGACGCGACGCGCCGCGGGCACCCGGACGTGGTGTCCGCAGCCGGCCGCGCAGGTACGGGGACGCGGCCACGCAGACCGCGATGAGCACGACGGCCTTGAACAGCGGCGTCGTCTGGCTCGGGAGCTCGAAGATGATGACGGCACGCTCGAGCGCGGACAGCAGCAGCGCGCCCACGACGAGGCCGCCGAGGTGGAAGCGCCCGCCGTCGAGGCGCGTGCCGCCGAGGACGACGACCATGATCGCGTCCAGCTCCTTGAGCAGGCCGATGTTGTTGGCGTCGGCGGCCATGGTCGGGGCGCCGTAGACGATGCCGGCGAGCCCGGCCAGCAGGCCCGCGATCACGTAGACCGTCCACGTCGTCGACCGCGCCTTGACGCCCGCCAGCCGGCTGGCCTCGCGGTTGATGCCGATGGACTCGAGGAACATGCCGAGCGCCGTCCGGCGCACGGCGAGCACCACGAGCAGGAACACGCCGGCCGCGACCACCACGGGCGTCGGCACGCCGAGCACGTACCCGGAGCCCAGCGACTTGAACGGCGGGCTGGTGACGGTGGTGATCTGCCCCTCGGTGATGAGCATGGCGATGCCGCGGCCGGCGACCATGAGGATCATCGTCGCGATGAACGGCTGGATGCCGAGGGCCGCGACCATGACGCCGTTGAACGCACCGGCGACCGCGCCGAGGCCGAGGCCGAGCGCGAGCGCCGTCGCCACGGTCACCGGGCTGCTCGGGTCGGCGGCGCCGTCGAGGTACGTGAGCGAGACGGCGAGCGACATCGCCATGACGGCCCCGACGGACAGGTCGATGCCGCCGGTCGCGATCACCAGGCACATGCCGAGCGCCAGCAGCAGCGGCGTCGCGCTGTTGCGCAGCAGGTCGACGAGCTGCCCGTACAGGTGGTCGTCGCGCAGCGTGACGTCGAGGAAGCCGGGGCTCTTCGCGCCGCACGCGAGCAGCAGCACGACGAGCGCGACGGTCGGCCACAGCAGCCCGTGCTGGGTGACCTCCCGCCAGAGGGTGCCGGCGCGGCCGCCGGGCGCGTGGGCGGTGGACGTGGTCATGAGGCGTGCACCCCGCTGCTCGCGATGGTCTCGAGGACGGTCTCGGTCGTGACGTCGTCGCCGTTGGTGACCTCGGCGATCTTCTGCCGGTCGCGCATGACGACGACGCGCTGGCTCAGGCGCAGCACCTCCTCCAGCTCGGAGGAGATGAAGACGACGGACAGGCCGTCGGCGGCGAGGTCGGTGACGAGCCGCTGGATCTCCGTCTTGGCGCCGATGTCGATGCCGCGCGTCGGCTCGTCGAGGACGAGCAGCCGCGGCGCGGTCGCGAGCCACCGGGCCAGCAGCACCTTCTGCTGGTTGCCGCCGGAGAGGTTGCGGATGAGCGCGTTCGGGTTCGGCGGGTTGATGTTGAGGGCGACCATGTAGCGCTGGACGATCTCGTCGAGCTCCCGCCGCGGGACGCGTCGCCAGGTGCCGCGGCTGGCCTGCAGCGCGAGGGCGATGTTCTCGCGCACCGTGAGGTCGCCGATGACGCCCTCCTTCTTGCGGTCCTCGGTCGACAGCGCGATCCCGCGCCGCAGCGCCGCGAGCGGCGTGGGCAGCCGCACGGGCGTGCCCTGCAGGCGCAGCCCGCCGTGGTCGGGACGGTCCGCGCCGGTCAGCAGCCGGGCCGCCTCGGTGCGGCCGGAGCCCAGCAGCCCGGCGAACCCCACGATCTCCCCCGGGTAGAGGTCGAGGTCGAACGCCTCGACGGACCCGTCCTTGCCGAGCCCGACGGCGGTGAGCAGCGGCGTCTCCCGCGACGAGTGCGTCGTGACCGCGGTGCGCGCCTGCTCCTCGATGCCGGCGAGCGCCTCGCCCGAGCGGCCGACCATGTGCGAGATGAGCTCGCGCCGCGAGAGCTCGGAGGTGCGGAACTCGCCGACGAACCGGCCGTTGCGCAGCACCGTCATGCGGTCGGACAGCGCGTACACCTGCTCGAGGAAGTGCGAGACGAACAGGATCGCGACCCCCGCGTCCCGCAGGGTCCGCACGACGCGGAACAGCTCGGCGACCTCGGCCTTGTCGAGGCTCGACGTCGGCTCGTCGAGGACGAGGACCTTCGCGTCGACGACGAGCGCCCGGGCGATCGCGCACAGCTGCTGCACGGCGATGCTGTGCGACGCGAGCGGCGAGCGCGGGTCGATGTCGAGGTTGAGCCGCTGCAGGTACCGGCGCGCCTCGCGCCGGGTGGCGCGCCAGTCGACGAACGGGCCGCGGCGCACCTCGTGCCCGAGCATGACGTTCTCCGCCACCGTGAGGTTCGTGCAGAGGTTGACCTCCTGGTAGACGGTGCTGATGCCGGCCGCCTGCGCCTGGCTCGGGTCGTCGAACCGCAGCTCGCGCCCGTCGACGGCGATCCCGCCGGAGTCGACGCGGTACACGCCGGTGAGCGCCTTGATGAGCGTCGACTTGCCGGCGCCGTTCTCGCCCATCAGCGCGTGCACCTCGCCGCGGCGCAGCACCAGGTCGACGCCGTCGAGCGCCTTGACCCCGGGGAACGTGATGGTGATCCCGGTCATCCGCACGGCGGCGTCGTCCGCCTGCGCGTTCGTGTCGGACATCGGTGTCCTTCCTCGCCCTGCGGCGCGCGGACGGGCCGGGGTGGCCC
>NZ_JBHUZW010000179.1:0-5342 GCF_042667215.1 Cellulomonas sp. NPDC057328
GGCGGCACCGGCTCCGGCGCGTGGTCGGCCGGCGGCCGACCGGGTCAGCGGTCCTCGACCGCCACGTACGGACGCTCGGTCGCGCCCGTGTAGACCTGGCGCGGGCGGCCGATCTTCGTCTGCGGGTCGTTCATCATCTCGCGCCACTGCGCGATCCAGCCGGGCATGCGCCCGAGCGCGAACAGCGGCGTGAACATGCGCGGCGAGAAGCCCATCGCCTTGTAGATCAGGCCGGTGTAGAAGTCGACGTTCGGGTACAGCTTGCGCGACACGAAGTAGTCGTCGTGCAGCGCGATCTCCTCGAGCCGCATGGCGATGTCGAGCTGCTCGTCGTTGCTGCCGAGCGCCTGCAGCACCTCGTGCGCGCTCTGCTTCACGATCGCCGCGCGCGGGTCGTAGTTCTTGTAGACCCGGTGGCCGAAGCCCATGAGGCGGACGCCGTCCTCCTTGTCCTTCACGCGGCGCATGAAGTCCGTGGCGTCACCGCCGTTCGCCTGGATCTCGTCGAGCATCGCCAGGACGGCCTCGTTGGCGCCGCCGTGCAGCGGGCCGGACAGCGCGTTGATGCCCGCCGCGACCGACGCGTAGATGTTCGCGTGGCTCGAGCCGACGATCCGCACGGTCGACGTGGAGCAGTTCTGCTCGTGGTCGGCGTGCAGGATGAGCAGCTTGTCGAGCGCGTTGACGACGACCGGGTCCGGGTCCCACTGCTGGTACGGGACGGCGAACGTCATGCGCAGGAAGTCCTCGACGTACCCGCGCGAGTAGTCGGGGTAGAGCAGCGGCTCGCCCTTGGAGGTGCGGTGCACGTACGACGTGATCGTGCGCGTCTTCGCCAGGATGAGCACCGTGGCCAGCTCGACCGTCTCGGGGTCGAACGGGTCGAGCGACTCCGGGTAGAACGTCGACAGCGCGTTGAGCGCCGACGCCATGACGGCCATCGGGTGCGCGGCGCGCGGGAACGAGCCGAGGAACGTGCGGAAGTCCTCGTGCACGAGCGTATGCCGGTTGACGCGCTCCTCGAACGCCGCCAGCGTCGGCGCGTCCGGCAGCTCGCCGTGGATGAGCAGGTACGCGACCTCGAGGAACGAGGACCTCTCGGCGAGCTGCTCGATGGGGTACCCGCGGTAGCGCAGGATCCCGGCGTCGCCGTCGATGTAGGTGATCCGCGACTCGCACGCGGCGGTGTTCATGAATCCGGGGTCGACGGTGACCATCCCGGTGTCGCGCAGCAGCGACGACACGACGATGCCGTCGTTGCCCTCGGTGGCCGGCACGACGGGGAGGTCGCGCGCCTGACCGTCCACGACCAGCTGCACGGGAGCCTGGACCGGGGCGGTGACGGTGTCCGACATGGTGTTCCTTCCTACGCCGACCAACGGCAGCGGCCTCGGCGGGCGCCGGGCTCCTCGACGACCGACGCGAGGCGTGACCCCCGTCGGCCCGCTGCGACGGTACCCGCGCCACGGGGATCTTGACGAATGAGCGACCCCACCTTGGGTCGCGTGTGAGGTTCCTCACAGGGGAGATCACTGTACGGCGCGGCACGGCGCCGCGCCTACGCCCCCTGGAGACGCGCGGCGGCCTCGGCCACGTGCTCGTCGGAGGCGGTCAGCGCGACGCGCACGTGCCCGGCCGCGGCCGCGCCGTAGAACGCGCCCGGCGCGACGAGCAGACCCAGGCCGGCCAGGTCCTCGACGGTGCGCCACGCGTCCTGCCGCGGGCCGTCCGGGCGCACCCACAGGTACAGGCCCGCGTGCGAGTGGTCGACCACGTAGCCGGCGGCCTCGAACCCCGCCCGCAGGACGCGACGGCGCCGCCGGTACCGCTCGCGCTGCTCGGCGACGTGCGCGTCGTCGCCCAGCGCGGCCGTCATCGCGGCCTGCACGGGCGCGGGCACGATCATCCCGGCGTGCTTGCGGGTCTCGAGCAGGCGCGCGACGAGCTCCGGGTCGCCGGCGAGGAACGCCGCCCGGTAGCCCGCGAGGTTCGACTGCTTGGACAGCGAGTACGCCACGAGCAGCCCCGCGAGGTCGCCGCCGGTCACCCGGGGGTCGAGCACGCTCGGCACGCCGGACGACGCCCACGGCTCGTCCCAGGCCAGCTCGGCGTAGCACTCGTCGGACGCCACGACGACCGGGCGGCCCGTGCGGCGGCCCGCCGCGCGCGCCGCGTCGACGACCGCGCGCAGCTCGTCGACGCCGAGCACCGCGCCGTGCGGGTTCGCGGGCGAGTTGAGCCAGACGAGCCGCACGTCGTCCCGCCGGGCGAGCTCCGCCGCCGGGTCGTCCGTCGGCACGGGCGTCGCCCCCGCGAGCCGCGCACCGACGTCGTACGTCGGGTACGCGGTCGCCGGGTGCAGCACCGCGTCGCCGGGTCCGACCCCGAGCAGCGCGGGCAGCAGCGCGACGAGCTCCTTCGAGCCGACGGTCGGCAGGACCGCCGCCGGGTCGAGGCCCGGCACGCCGCGGCGCCGCGCGAACCAGTCGACGACCGCCGCGCGCAGCGCCGGCGTGCCGTGCGTCGTCGGGTACCCCGGCGCGTCGGCCGCCGCCGCCAGCGCCTCGCGCACGAGCGCGGGCGTCGGGTCGACGGGCGTGCCGACCGACAGGTCGACGATGCCGCCGGGGTGCCGGCGCGCGAGGTCCGCGAACGGCGTCAGCGTGTCCCACGGGAAGTCCGGCAGGTTACCGGTGCGCAGTCCCACGGGTCAGCCCCGCCGCGCGGGCGCGGACGGGCGGGCCGGCGTCACTCGCCCTGGATGCGCAGCGGGAGCGTGGCGATGATGGGGTGGTCGTGCTCGATCTGCCCCATCTTCGCGGCGCCGCCGGGCGAGCCGACCTCGTCGAAGAAGTGCACGTTGGCCTCGTAGTACTGGCTCCACTGCTCGGGGACGTCGTCCTCGTAGTAGATGGCCTCGACGGGGCACACCGGCTCGCAGGCGCCGCAGTCGACGCACTCGTCCGGCTGGATGTAGAGGGAGCGCTTGCCCTCGTAGATGCAGTCGACCGGACACTCCTCGATGCACGCCTTGTCCTTGACGTCCACGCAGGGTTCGGCGATCACATACGTCACGGGGGGTCCTCCACGGGTGCAGCGGTCGACCTAGTATCCCCCACGTGGCAGCGACGACGACCCGACGTCCACCGTCCGACACGCCACACGCCCGGCGGCGGCCGTGAGCGACCCCGTGGCGCCGCCCTGGCGCGCCTGGTCACCGGGTGTGCGCGTGGTCGTGCGGCGGCGGCGCGACGACCTGCCCGCCGGCGCCCCGGGCGACGAGCCGCCCTACACGGACGTGCTCGGGGACGTCGTCGCGGTCGACGACGACGGGCTGACCGTCCGCACCCGGCGCGGCGACGTGCGCGTGCCCGCCGGTGACGTGCTGCTCGGCAAGACCGTGCCGCCCGCACCCGTCCGCCGGCGCCCGCGCGCGCCCGGCGACGCCGCGACGGACCGCGGCTGACGCACCGACGCCCGCCCCCGGGCGGGGACGGGCGTCGGTCGGCGCGTGCGGCGGGCCGGTGCGTCAGGGCGTCGGGGCCGCCGGGGCCGACCCGCAGACGACCCGGTTCTGCGGCTTGTAGCGCCACGAGTCGGACTCGGTGTCGACCAGCTCGCCGTTCAGGTACACGCGCCGGGTGTTCGTCACGCTGAAGCCGGGGTTGCCGGCGCTCTGCGGCTCGCACGTCGGCGACTGGGAGTACACGGTGGTGGGCGGCACGATGCCGGAGCGGCCGCTCTTCTCCGTCTCGACCGTGAAGTGCTTGGTCCCCCAGATGCGCACGTGCGCGCGCCCGTCGGCGACCCAGCCCTGCACCAGCGCGCCGTAGGGGGTGGTGTTCTTCCACTGCATGTCGATCGAGCCGGTGAAGATCGTCGCCTCGCGGCCCTCCGGGTAGCGCTGGAACCACTCGCTGTGCGGCGTGTGGTCCACGTCCTCGAAGCCGGCGAAGTACGCCGCGTTGAACACCGTGGTCGACACCTGCGACAGCCCGCCGCCCCACGCGTCCTTGTGCTCGCCGTTGACGATCGCGCCCGCCTGCACGAAGCCGTGCGCGGCGTCGACCGGCCCGAGCGCCTCGGTGAGGCTGAACGTCTCGCCGGGCCGCACGAGCGTCCCGGTGATGTTCGTCAGCCCCGCGGAGATGTTCTGGGTGCGCCGCGGCTCGCTCGTCAGCGGCGTCGAGAACTCCGAGACGACCTCCTTGACGCCCAGCGCCTCCAGCGCCGCCGTCGTCTCGGCAGGGTCGGACGCGACGAGCTCGACGGGCGCGAGCCGCTGCTCGGCCGTCACGGACGCCGCGACCGACGACGCGAGCGCCGCCGGGTCCAGGCTCGTGCCGGGCGTGCCGGGGACGATGACCGGGGCGCCGTCCTGGAACTCGAACCGCGCGTCCGACGCCGCCGTCACCACGTCCGGGACCTGGGCGAGCACGGACGCCGCCAGGGCCTCGCCGTCGAGCTGCAGCTCGAGCGAGCCCCCGACCGGGACCATGCTCGCGTTCGCCGTCAGGGTCGGGACGTCGAGCACGGCCTGCCGCTCGGCGACCTGCACCGTGATCGGCGCCGCCGCGAGCGGCTGCGCGACGTCCCGCAGCGCCTGCTCGGTCTCCTCCTGCGTGATCTCCGGCTCGACGGGCGTCGTCGGCAGCGCCAGCGGGCGCTCCCCCACGAGCCACTCGTCCTGGACCGCGGTCGCCGCCGCGTCGAGGTCGAGCGCCCAGCCGTCGGCGGCGTCCGTGGCGTGCGCCGCGCCGTCCGCGAAGACCACGGCGCCGTCGACGGGCGCGAGGCGGACCGTCTCGGAGAGCGACGCCAGCGAGTCCGCGAGGGCGTCGTCGTCGACCTGCGTGACCGGCGGCTGCGCGTCGACGCCCACCAGCTGGCGCCACACGCGCACCGGCTCGGCGAGGTCGACGCCGGTCAGGCGCGCGACCGTCGCGTCCGCGTCGAACACGAGGCCGGCGGCGGCCGGGTCGAGCTCCGCCTGCGCGTCCTGCGCCACGAGCGGGATCGGCTGCGTCGTGCGGTCGGCGAGCCCGGTGGACAGCGCGTCGCGCGCCTCGTCCGCCGTCATGCCGCCGATCTCGACGCCCGCCACGGTCGCGCCGCGCGGCACGCGGTCGCCCAGCGCGTAGGACGCGCCGACGTACGCACCGCCGAGCAGCACCACGACGCCGCCGACGACGGCCAGCGTCCGCGGCCAGCGCCGACGCCCGTCCTCCGGCTGGAACTCGTCCAGCGGGGACGGGTCGCGCTCCGGCTCGGGGGTCGCGGGGACCGGTCCGCCGGGTGCGCGGCGCGTCTCCGACGCCCCCGCGTCCGTCGACGGCCACGCG
>NZ_JBHUZW010000180.1:0-5223 GCF_042667215.1 Cellulomonas sp. NPDC057328
CGCGCGAGAGGATCGCGCGTGCCCGCCGACGCGTTCCCCCCTCCCCCGCGCTGGGTCGAGCCGGACCCGGGGGCGGTCGTCACGCCGCTGCCCGGCGGCAACGTCGGCGGCGCGGTGCGCGTCGGCACCACCGTCCGGCGCCCCACCGGCCCCTGGACCCCGGCCGTGCACGCGCTGCTGCGGCACGTGCGGGCCCGCGGGCTCGACGGCGTCCCCGAGCCGCTCGGGGTCGACGACGCCGGCCGCGAGGTCCTGACCTACCTGCCGGGCGTCCCGGTCGACCTCGCCGAGGTCACGGACGGACGCCTGGCCTCGGCGGCGCGCTGGCTCGCCCGCTACCACGCCGCGGTCGCCGGCTGGCGTCCGGGCGTGCAGCGGTGGCGCTTCGAGGAGCGCGACGTGGGCGCCGGCGAGATCGTCTGCCACCACGACGCGACGCTCTACAACATGCTCGTCGCGGCGCCGGGCGCCGACGACGTCGTGGGCGTCGTCGACTGGGACGTCGCCGGCCCCGGCGTGCCCCTCGACGAGCTCGCGATGCTGGCGTGGAGCGGCGTGCCCTTCTACGCCGACCCCGGGGCGGCCGAGGGCGCGCGCCGCCTGCGGCTGCTCGTCGACGCCTACGCGGCCCAGGGAGCGGCCCTCGAGGTCCTCGCGCCGGCTCCCGCGGACGTCGCCCGGCACGTCGTCGTCCGGATGACGGCCGCGACGGACCGGATCGCCGCCGGGCAGGCCGCCGGGGACCCCGGCATGCGCAACCTCGCGCGCGTCGGGGAGCCGGCGCGCACCCGCGCCGCCGTCGCCGCCTACGCCGACCGGCTGCCGGCCCTGCTCGCCGCGGTCGACGACGCGGCGGCCGGCGCGGCGTCGTCCTCCGCGTCCTGAGCGTCCGGGTCCACGAACGGCGGGTCCGCCGTCCACGCGGCAGCCAGGAGCACGATCCGCGAGATCAGGTTGACCCAGAGCAGCAGGATCACGACCACCGCGAACGACGCGAGGACCGGGTTGTCCTGCACGGACCCCGACACGGCCGACGTGCCGAGCACGCGGACCACGCCGAGCCCCGTCGCCGCGATCGCCGCGCCGCCCAGGAGGTCGCGCCGCGGCGGTGCCTGACCGGCGAGCACGCGCACGATCATGACGAAGAGCCCCGCGTCCACGACGAACGCCACCGCGATGCCGAGCGCACGCACCACGAGCCCGGACCGGTCGTCCCAGCCGACGAGGCCCATCAGCCAGTCCGCCGCGGTGGTGACCGCGAGGCCCAGCAGCGCGGTGAGCAGCACGGCGACGCCGATGCCCACGAACCCGCCGAGCTCGCGGAGCTTGCCCAGCACCGGGTTGCCCGTGGCGTGCTCGCCGAACATCGCCTGCACCGCCGTGCGCAGGGCGGCAACGGCACGGATGCCCGTGAAGACCAGCACCACCACCGCCACGACACCCGCGACGGACAGGCCGGTCGACACCCGGATCTGGTCGGGCTCGAAGAGCCCCCCCGAGCCGGTGTCGACGAGTCCCGGGAAGGAGGCGTTCACGGTCTCGAGGACGCTGTCCCGCAGCTCGCGGTTGCGGCCCAGGACCGCCATGAAGAGCGTCCAGCCGATCGTTAGGCCGGCGACGACCGAGAACAGCGCGGCGTACGCGATGCCGCCCGTGAGGACCCCGCCCCCCGCTCGCCCGAACTGGGCGTTCGCCCGCCCGGCCCGGGTGTGGTTCCACCAGGACAGCAGCGCCTGCACCCGCGCGACGAGCCCGGCGAACCCAGGCGCCCAGCGCCGCGGCGCCACCGGGTCCGGTGCGGCCGCCGCGGCGCGCAGGTGGGCCTCCCCCGCCCCGGCCGCGGGCCGCACGACGGTTCGCTCGGCCGGGGTGCGGGGGCGCTCCATGGGCCGAATCTAGGTCGGCCGCACCACCGCGGCATCCGGACGCCCGTGCCGGGGCGCGCCGTCGCGCGGCACGCCCCCGCGCAGCGGGTACGCGCGCTCCTCCTGCCACGCGTGCCCGTCGTGCACGAACCGGTGCAGGTGCGTGACCAGGAACGTCGCCTCGTAGCCGGCCATCGCGGCCTGCGCGGCGTCCAGGGCCGCCTCGTCGAGCTCGTGCGCCACGGTGACGTGCGGGTGGAACGCGTAGCGCGGCTCGTGCGCGAGCGGCCCGGCACGCAGCGCGCGCTCGATCGCGGTGCACTCCGGCGCGCCGCGCAGGAGCGGCACGAACACGACCGGCGTCACCGGCCGGAACGTCGCCGCACCCCGCAGGTGCACCTCGAACGGCGCGTGCGCGTCGGCGACGGCGCGCAGGTGGGCGTCCACGTCGCCGCCGGCCCCGCGCGGCACGGGCGTGGGGCCGACGAGCGTCACGTGCGGGTGCACGTGCGCCGCGTCCGGGTCGCCCGAGCGCGCCCGTGCCTCGTGCAGCTCCGTCCGGTACGGCTCCGGGACGGCCACGGCGACGCCGACGAGGCGCTCGCCGGGGCCGCACTCCGGCAGCCTCACGGGCGCGTCCGCCGCCGCGGCAGCAGGCCCGACCGCTCGTACACGCGCTCGAGCGTCGGCACGGCGAGGGAGCGCGCGCGCTCGGCGCCGTCCGCGAGCACGTCGTCGAGCGCCGTCGGGTCGGAGAGGTAGTGCCGCACCCGCTCCTGGAAGGGCGCCAGGAACTCGACGACCACCTCCGCGAGGTCCTTCTTCAGGTCCCCGTAGCCCTTGCCGGCGTAGTCGGCCTCGAGCGACGGGACCGTGCGGCCCGACAGCGCCGAGAAGATGGTCAGCAGGTTGGACACGCCCGGCTTGGCGGCGGGATCGTAGCGGATCTCCCGCTCGGCGTCCGTGACCGCGGACCGGATCCGCTTCGCGACGACCTTCGGGTCGTCGAGGAGCTCGATGAGGCCGTTGGGGCTCTCGGCCGACTTGCTCATCTTGGCCGTCGGGTCCTGCAGGTCGTAGATCTTCGCCGTCGCCTTCGGGATGAACGCCTCCGGCACGACGACCGTGCCGGCGCCGAAGCGCGAGTTGAGCCGCTGCGCGAGGTCGCGCGTCAGCTCGAGGTGCTGGCGCTGGTCCTCGCCGACCGGCACGAGCGCCGTGTCGTACAGGAGGATGTCCGCCGCCATGAGCACCGGGTACGTGAACAGGCCGACCGTGGTGCCCTCGGCCCCCTGCTTCGCCGACTTGTCCTTGAACTGCGTCATGCGCCCGGCCTCGCCGAAGCCCGTGTGGCAGGACAGGATCCACGCGAGCTCCGCGTGCTCCGGCACGTGCGACTGCACGAACAGCGTCGAGCGGGCGGGGTCGACGCCGGCGGCGAGGTACTGCGCCGCGGTCCGGCGCGTCCGCTCGCGCAGCACGGCCGGGTCCGGCGCCACGGTCAGCGCGTGCAGGTCGACGACGCAGTAGATCGCGTCGTGCGTGTCCTGGAGCGCGACCCACTGCGTGAGCGCCCCGAGGTAGTTGCCCAGCTGCAGCGAGTCGGACGTGGGCTGCATGCCGGAGAAGATCCGGCCCGCGGCCGGCGTCGTGCGCTGCGGCGACGACGTGGGCAGCACCTGGGTCATGCGAGGCCTCCTGAACGGGAGCGGCGGCGGCGGACCGGGGTCGGCCGCGCCGGACGGACACGTGCGGGTCGTGCGGTGCCCGCGGCGGCGGGGCCGTCGGGGCGGGCGTGCGGTGCGGTGGTGCGGGCGGGACGCGGGCTCAGGTGGCCTCGTCGTCGAACGGCGCGGGGCCGGGCCAGGCGGCGGCCGGACGGGCGGACGCGGTGCGCACCGCGCCGACGGCCCCGGCGGCGGTCGCGACGCCCGCGGCCCGGGACGCACCCGCGGCCCGGGACGGTGCGACGTCGTCCAGCAGGGCGTCCCGCACGATGCGCCGGGGGTCGTAGCGGCGCGGGTCGAGCGCCGCCCAGTCGACCTCGCCCGCGACGTCGCCGAGCTCGTCGTCGACCCGGCGGCGCGTGTCCCGCACGACGTCGCGCAGCCGCCGGACCCAGCCGGCCAGCTGCTCGGCGTACGCGGGCAGGCGCTCCGGCCCGATCACGAGGGCGGCGACGAGCAGCAGGACCAGCAGCTCACCACCGTTGATGCCCAGCACCCGGACAGGGTACCCCCGCGCGGTCGACCGCCGGGGGCGGCGCCGGCGGGACGGTCAGTCGGACGTCAGCCCGTCGAGGCGGACGCGGACGTCCCGCTCCCGCTCGCCCGTGCGGACCTTCAGGACGACCGTCTCCCCCGGCTCGCGCGCGCGGATGTCGACGATGAGCTCCTCGGACGCCGTGACCGGGCGGCCGTCGACCGACAGGATCACGTCGCCGCGTCGGATGCCGGCGCGGTCCGCGGGGCCGTCCGGTGTCACCGCGGGGCTCCCGTCCGGGTCCTGCTCGAAGACGCGCACGCCCTCGCCGGTGTACGCGCTGTCCAGCAGGACCCCGATCACGGGGTACGTCGCCCGGCCCGTGGTGATGAGCTGCTCGGCCGTGCGCCGGGCCTGGTTGGACGGGATGGCGAAGCCGAGGCCGATGCTGCCGCCCGCGGCGCCCAGCCCGCCCGGCAGCTGCGCGATCGCCGAGTTGATGCCCACGACCTGGCCGGTGGCGTCGACGAGCGGCCCGCCGGAGTTCCCCGGGTTGATCGCGGCGTCGGTCTGGAGCGCGTTGATGAACGTCTGGTCGTTGCCCTCGCCCGCGACGACCGGGCGGTTGCGGGCGCTGACGATGCCGGTCGTCACGGTCCCGACGAGGCCGAGCGGCGCGCCGACGGCGACCACCGGGTCGCCCACGATGACGGCGTCGGAGTCGCCGAGCGGCAGCGGGGTGAGGCCGGTGGCCTCGACCTTGACGACCGCGAGGTCGTACTCCGACGTCGCGCCGACGACCGTGCCGTCGAGCTGCGTGCCGTCGGAGAAGACGACGACCAGCCCGCCGTCGCCCGCACCCGCCACCACGTGGTTGTTGGTGAGCACGTACCCGTCCTCGCGCAGCACGAAGCCCGAGCCCGAGCCCGCCCCCTCGGCGCTCTCCACCTCGATCGAGACGACGCTCGGCAGCACGCCGGCCGCGATGCCCGCGACCGACGACGCGTCGCGCTGCACGGGGGCGACGGGCGCCTCCGGCGCGCGCGGCAGGTCGGCCGTCGCCGGCCGGCCGTCGTCGCCCCACGTGCGGCCGCCGACGACGCCGCCCGCGAACCCGGCGACCAGCGCCAGGACGACGAGGGGCGCCACCCACGCG
>NZ_JBHUZW010000181.1:0-4991 GCF_042667215.1 Cellulomonas sp. NPDC057328
GGTCCCGGGACGGTGCGCCGCGGTGCGTCCGGCGGGGGGAGGTCCCCGCCGATCCCGCCTAGGGTGGGCGCCGTGACCGTGCGCCGCGTGATGGGCATCGAGACCGAGTACGGCGTCCTGCAGCCGGGCCGGCCGATGGCGAACCCGATGCTGCTGTCGAGCCACGTCGTCGCGGTGCACGCGGCGGCCCGGGAGGCGGGACGCACCCGCGCCCGCTGGGACTACGACGACGAGGACCCGCTGCACGACGCCCGCGGGTTCCACCTGCAGCGGGCGTCCGCGCACCCGTCGATGCTCACGGACTCCCCGACGGTGCCGGCGCCGTCGGGCGACGGCCCCCAGGAGATGCCGCGGGCCACGGTCGAGGAGTACGAGGACCCCGGCGCCGCGAACGTCATCCTCACCAACGGCGCGCGGCTGTACGTCGACCACGCGCACCCGGAGTACTCGTCGCCGGAGGTGACGAACCCGCTCGACGCGGTGCGCTGGGACCGGGCGGGCGAGCTCGTCATGCTCGACTCCGTGCGCGCGCTCGCGTCGAACGCCGCCCTGCCCGACGTGACGCTGTACAAGAACAACGTCGACGGCAAGGGCGCCACGTACGGCATGCACGAGAACTACCTCGTCGACCGTGCGGTGCCGTTCGCCGACCTCGCCGCGCGCATCACGTCGTTCCTGGTCACCCGGCAGGTGTTCACGGGCGCGGGCCGCGTCGGGCTGGGCCAGCGGGGGGAGACGCCGGGCTTCCAGCTCGCGCAGCGGGCGGACTACATGGAGGCGGAGATCGGCCTCGAGACGACGCTGCGCCGGCCCATCGTCAACACGCGCGACGAGCCGCACGCCGACCCGACGCGGTGGCGACGGCTGCACGTCATCATCGGTGACGCGACGATGCTCGAGGTCGCCACGTACGTGCGGCTCGGGACGACGTCGCTCGTGCTGTGGCTGATCGAGCAGGTCGAGGCGGGCGCGGTCCCGCGCGACGTCGTGCGGGCGCTCGACCGGCTGGCGCTGCGCGACCCGGTCGGCGCGGTGCAATCCGTGAGCCACGACCTGACGCTCACGGAGCAGCTCGAGCTCGCCGACGGGCGCCGGCTGACCGCCCTCCAGGTGCAGGCGGAGTACCTCGCCGCCGTGCGGGCGGCGCTGGACGCCGCGGGCGGGTCGCCGGACGAGCAGACGGCCGACGTGCTGGCCCGCTGGGCGTCGCTGCTCGAGCGGCTCGGGACCGACCCGGCCTCGTGCGCCCGCGAGGTGGAGTGGCTCGCGAAGCTGCGGCTGCTCGAGGGCATGCGCCGGCGGGACCACCTCGCGTGGGACCATCCCCGGCTCGCGGCGGTCGACCTCCAGTGGTCGGACGTGCGGCCGGAGCGCGGCCTGTACCACCGGCTGGTCGGGGCGGGCGCCGTGGAGCTGCTGGTGACGCCGCGGGAGGTCGCCGACGCCGTCGTGCACCCGCCGCAGGACACGCGCGCCTACTTCCGGGGGGAGGCGGTGGCGCGGTACGCGGGCGAGATCTCCGCCGCCAGCTGGGACTCCGTCGTGTTCGACGTCGCCGGTGCCGAGACGCTCCAGCGCGTGCCGATGCGGGACCCGCTGCGCGGCACCCGCGCCCACGTGGGCGACCTGCTCGACCGCAGCCCCGACGCGGGGTCGCTGCTGGCCGCCCTCGGGTCCTGACGGGCGGTCACCGCATCGCGGCCACCACCCGGACGGCCTCGCGCGCCTCGCGCACGCGCCGCTCGTAGGTGAGCCCGAGCGCCAGCACGGCCGTCCCGCCCACGGCGAGCAGCACCCAGCCGTCGACGCGCGCCAGCGCGGTCGCGGTGACGGGGGTCAGCAGCACCGCCGCTGCCGCGAGGGCCGCACCCGCCCCGAGCACGAACGGCGCCTGCAGGCGCCGGACGGCGCCGGCGAGCGTCGCGACGAGCGCGAGGACCAGCGTCGTCGTCGCCCGCCACGGCGTGGCGGCCACGAGCAGGCCGACGAGCGGCGCACCGACCGTCAGCGCGACGGGGACGCCCAGCGTCGCCCAGGAGCCGGCGGCGGCGTCGCGGTGCAGCCGGCGCGCGCCGACGGCCGCGGCGACCAGGCCGACGAGCACGAGCGGGACCTCCACCGGCTCCGGGCCGCCGCGCAGCGCCGCGACGACACCGGCCGTCGCCGCGACGACGAGACCGAGCCGCGCGTCGTCCCGCGCCCGGTCCAGGAGCGCGAGGGCCGCGCCGAGCACGAGCACGGCGCCCGCCCGCCACGCGCCGGCGCCCGTGCCGTCGACGGCCACGAGGACGGGCACGACGAGCAGGGCGACGACGCCGGCGCGCGGGGCGGCCGCCTGCAGCGCCCACCCGGGGGACGTGGTGCTCGCGAGCACCACCGCCACGGCGACCACGACGGCGGCGACCGCGGCGGGCAGCTCGACGGCGAGCGGACCCGGCACCGCGGCGACGGGCGGCCCACCCGGCGCCGCTCCCGTGCGGGTCACGACGACGGCCGCCAGGGCGTCCGCCCACGGGCCGAGCACCGCCACGGCCGCGGCCGCGGCGGCGGTCGTGCGTGCGACCCGCAGCGACCCCGGCGCGGCCGCGTGCTGAGCGTCGGGGCGGGGTGACGGCCGCGCCGCGTGGGCGAGGGCGAGGAGCACGACCGCGCCGGCGGTCCAGGCCAGTGGGCGCAGGTCGCCGGTGCGGACGACCAGCGAGGGCACGAGCGCGAACCCGCCGAGCGCGAGCCAGCGCACGGGGGCGCCGGCCGGACCGCGTGCGGCCAGGACGGCGGCCGCGAAGGCCGTCGCGGCCACCGCGGCGGCGGGGGCGTCGGCCAGGTGCGGCGGCACGACCGCGGTCGCGACCGCCGCCGACCCGGCGGCGAGCGCCAGGCCGAGGTCGCCCAGGAGCGGGGCCGGGGACGGCACGCCCGCGCCCGCCGGGCGCCCGGGCGCGACGCGCAGCGCCCGACCGGCTCCCAGCAGCGCGGCGGCGACGCCGACGGCGCCGAGCAGCCCGAGCCGGACCGCCGCCGGCACGGTGCCCGGCTCCGCGGCGCCGGCGGCCGCCGCCGTGGTGAGCAGGGTCGGCAGCGCCACCACGGCGAGGACGCACCACGGGGCCAGCGCGACGACGAGGGCCGGACCGCGACCGGGCCACGAGCGGCGGGCCGCGGCAGCGGCCGCCACGAGCAGCGCACCCGCGGCGAGCGCCCACGGCTCGACGAGGGGCGCGGTGCCCGGCGCGGACCCGACCGCCTCCGTGAGTGCACGACGACCCGGGCCGAGGAGGGCGAGCGCGCCGACGAGGACCGCGAGCGCCGCGCCGCTGCGGCGCGCGTCCGTCCCGGTGCCCCGCCGGGTGAGGGCGAGCGCCGCGGCGGCGACGAGCACGGCGGCGGCGGCGGTCAGCAGGCCGCGGTCGAGCCAGCGGCCGCCCACGGGCAGCACGGCGGGCAGCACCGCGGTGGGCAGCGTCGCGAGCGCGGTGCCGCCGCCGAGGAGCGGCGCCGCGCCACCGAGGCGGAGCCGCAGCCGCGCGGCGCCGACCGCGACCAGCGCGAGCCCGGACGGGACGAGGTACGGCTCGGGCGCCGTCGCGCCGCCGGCGGCGAGCACCACGCACCACGCGGCGGAGCCGAGCGCCCACGTCAGCCACCACGCCGGCCGGCGGTCGCGGTGGACCGCCCAGCCACCCGCCGCCGCGGCGGCGGTCGCCAGCGCGGCGGCGGTGGCGGTGGGGCCCGCGAGGACGGCGGCGAGCCCGCCGCACGCGGCGACGGCCCAGCCGACCTGCTCCGCGGCGTGTCGTGCTGCCGGGCCGCCGCGGCGCACGGCCAGGTGGGCGGCGAGCACCGAGGCGGCCCCGATCGCGACGGCGAGCAGCGCGGCGCCGGCGGGCGTGGGCACGTCGAGGACGGTCCGGGCGGTGGCGACGGCGAGCGCGACGACGGGCGCGGCGGCGGCGGCGCCGGCACGCACGGCTCCCGGCCCGCGGCGGGGCAGGTCCCCGAGCAGGGCGACCACGACGGCGGCCGCGCTCGCCGCGGCCGCCAGCGGCGCGACGGCGCCCGGGCCCGACGCCGACGGCGCGGCTGCCGACGCCTGCCACGCCACGGCCCACGCCACGGCCCACGACGCCGCGGCGGCCCCGGCAGCCGTGAGCAGGGCGGCGGTGCGCTCGGTCCCGTGCGCGCGGGCGCGGCCGGCGCGGGCGAGCAGCGCGGCGACGACGGCCGGTGCCGCGAGGCCGACGGCGGCTGCGGCCGCGATCCCGAGGACGGTGACGACCGCGGCACCGCCGAGCAGGGCGAGACCGCCGGCCACGGCAGTGGAGGCTGCCGCCGCAGCGGGGGACCGGCCCCAGGCGCGGGCGTGCACCGCCACCGCGACGGCGACGGCCGACGCGGCGGCCAGCCACGCCGGCGCGGCGGACCCGGCGACGAGTGCGGCGCAGGCGGCGGCGACGGCGCCGGCCCGGGCGGTGCCCCGCCAGGCGGGCGCCCGCGTCCCGACCAGCACCCACGCGGCGGCCGCCACCGACGTGCCGGCCATGGCGAGCGCCGTCCGCCCGTCGGGGGCCACGAGCGGCAGCGCCGGGGCGAGCACGAGCACCGGCGCGGCCACGGACGCCAGGACGGCCGCCCCCGAGCGCCCCAGGAGCACCGCCCCACCCGCACCGGCACGCGCCGCACGGCTGCCCAGGACCGCCGCCCCTGCGAGCACCGCCACACCGAGCGCCGACGGCACGGGGGATGGCACGGACGACGGCACGGACGTCGTGAGCAGGCCCAGGAGCAGCACGACCCCCACCCACGCGGCCGAGCCGGCCGCGAGCACCGTCGCGGTCACCGCCGTAGCGCGCGTCGCGGCCCGCGGCAGCCGCCGCGCGGCGCCCGCGTGCGGCGGGACGGCCGTCGTGACGAGCACGGCGACGACCACGACGGCGAGCGCGGCGGCGTGCCAGCTCGTCGCGAGGCCGGAGCCCCAGGCACGGGCCCCCGCC
>NZ_JBHUZW010000182.1:0-4926 GCF_042667215.1 Cellulomonas sp. NPDC057328
CCCGACCCGGAGGTCGGAGGCCGTCGCCGTGGGTCGGGGACCGGGGTCAGGAGCAGGACACCGCGACCGTGCCGGTCGGGGCGGTGCCCGAGCCGATGAAGCCGTAGCTCGTGGTCTGGCCCGCGCCGAGGCGGCCGTTCCACGCCGCGTTGGTCACCGTGACCGTGCCGCCCGAGGCCGCGAACGTGCCGCTCCAGCCCTGCGACACCGACGCGCCGGCGGGCAGCGCGAACGACGTCCGCCAGGACGACGTGCCGGCGGTGCCGGCGGTGACGTCGACCGAGCCCTGGAACCCGCCCGGCCAGGTGCCGGTGACGCGCAGCCGCGCGGTGCAGGCGCCGCCGGGCTGCTGCGTGGGCGTGGCCGTCGGCGTCGGGGTGGCGGTCGGCGTCGGCGTCACCGTGGGCGTCGGCGTCGGCGTGACCGTCGGGGTGGGCGTCGGCGTGGCGCCGCCGAAGAACGTCGCCGTGCGGGCGGTCGCCCGGATGCCGTTCGCGCCCGCGAAGATCCGCGTGCCCCACGACGTGAACCGCGCCGGGTCGAAGGCCGTCACCATGTCGAGGTACTCGACGCCGCCGCCGTTGCCGGACCACGACCAGCCGTAGTAGCCGATGCCGCGGCGCTGGGCCTCGGCCATGATCGTGTCCTCGTCCGGGTTGCCGTCGGAGTGGTCGAAGCCGAACTCGCCGATGACGAGCGGCAGGCCGTTGGCCGCGAACGCGTCCAGGTACGACGTGATCGTCGAGGCCTGCGCGTAGACGCCGTACATGTGCACCGAGAACAGCGTGTTGCGGTCGGGGTCGGCCGCCGCGACCGTCGGCGCCTGGTCGCGCATGGTGCCGGACCAGTCCTGGCCCCAGTTCGGGGCGTCCACGACGATGTTGTGGCGCAGGCCGGCGGCGCGCACGGTGCGGATCGCCGCGGCGGTGTCGGCCGCCCACCCCGTGGCGGTGCTCGCGCCGTTGCCGTAGGGCTCGTTGCCGATGTTGATCTGGATGAAGTCCTCCGTGCCCTGCAGGACGCTGCGCAGCGACACCCAGTACTCGGCGGCCGACGCGAGCGTCGCGGCGCCGCTCTGGTCGTTGTAGCCGGTGGTGTCGTGCACCTCGAGCATGCAGACCAGCTGGTTGGCGCGGCACAGGTCGATGACGCGCGTGACGTCCGCGGCGTCGTTCCTCGTCCACCGCACGCCGTTCGACAGGACCACGCGCAGCGCGTTCGCCCCGGCCGCGCGGATGGCGGGGATCGCCCGCGGGGTCTCGGAGACGTACCAGGTGTGCGCGTGGCTGACGCCGCGGGCCACGAAGGGCGTGCCGTTCTCCTCGACGAGCCGGGTGCCCTCGACGTGCAGGCCGACCGGGTCGGCGGCCGTGGCCGAGGTCGCGGCGGCGGTGATGCCGCCGACGGCGAGCAGCGCGGCCGCGCAGGCCGCGACCGCGCGCGTGGTCAGGTGCTTCATGGGACGTCCTCGTTCCGCCGATGTGGGTGCTGACGTGCACCCGCCCGCCTGTCCGCCGGCCGGTGACGGGCGGGTGCGCGGGTCACACAACCAGCAGCGTCAGGGGCGCTCCACGGCCTAAACGCTTCGCCGTGCGGGTGCCCCGCAAGCGCTTCCCCGCCCGGGCCCGGGCCTCGCGCGCGCCGGGCCACCGGGCCCGGACGCACCACGGCCCGGCCCCCGTGACGGGGACCGGGCCGTGCGCGTCGCGGCGGGCGCGGCGGTCAGTCCGCGGACGCCGCCGGCTGGTTCAGGCCTGCGGCGATGAGGTCCATGACGGACGAGTCGGCGAGCGTCGTCGCGTCCCCGACCTGCCGGTGCTCCGCGACGTCGCGCAGCAGCCGGCGCATGATCTTGCCGGACCGCGTCTTGGGCAGCTCCGCCACGACGAGGATCTGCCGCGGCTTCGCGATCGGGCCGATCTCCCGGGCGACGTGGTCGCGCAGCGTCTGCTGCACGGCGGCGGCGTCGGAGCCGGCGGCCTCCGTGGCGTCGCCGCGCAGGATGACGAACGCGACGACCGCCTGACCGGTGGTCTCGTCGGTCGCGCCGACGACGGCCGCCTCCGCGACCCACGGGTGCGAGACGAGGGCCGACTCGATCTCCGTGGTGGACAGCCGGTGGCCGGACACGTTCATGACGTCGTCGACCCGGCCGAGCAGCCAGATGTCGCCGTCGTCGTCCTTCTTGGCGCCGTCGCCGGCGAAGTAGATGTTCCGGAACCGCGACCAGTACGTGTCCTTGTACCGCTCCGGGTCGCCCCAGATGCCGCGCAGCATCGCGGGCCACGGCTCGGTGAGCACGAGGTAGCCGCCGTGCCCGTCCGGCACCGGCGTCGCGTCGTCGTCGACGACGTCCGCGGCGATGCCCGGCAGCGGCACCTGCGCCGACCCCGGCTTGGCGGCGGTGACGCCGGGCAGCGGGCTGATCATGATCGCGCCCGTCTCGGTCTGCCACCACGTGTCGACGATGGGCGTGCGGTCGCCGCCGATGACGCGGCGGTACCACATCCACGCCTCCGGGTTGATGGGCTCGCCCACCGACCCGAGCACGCGCAGCGACGACAGGTCGAACTGCGCCGGGATCTCCTCGCCCCACTTCATGCACGTGCGGATCGCCGTCGGCGCGGTGTAGAGGATCGAGACGCCGTACTTCTGCACGATCTCCCACCAGCGGCCGCGGTGCGGCGTGTCGGGCGTGCCCTCGTAGATGACCTGCGTCGCGCCGTTCACGAGCGGTCCGTAGACGACGTACGTGTGGCCGGTGACCCAGCCGATGTCGGCCGTGCACCAGTACACGTCCGTCTCCGGCTTGAGGTCGAAGACGTTGAGGTGCGTGAACGCCGCCTGCGCGAGGTACCCGCCCGTGGTGTGGAAGATGCCCTTCGGCTTCCCGGTCGTCCCCGACGTGTAGAGGATGAACAGCGGGTGCTCGGCCTCGACGTCCACCGGCGTGTGCTGGGCGGACGCGACGTCGACCGCCTCGTGCCACCAGACGTCGCGGCCCTGCGTCCACTCGACCGGCTGGCCCGTGCGGCGGACCACGAGCACGTGCTGCACGCTCGGCGCGCCCTTGGCGAGGGCCTCGTCGACGGCCGGCTTCAGCGCGCTCGGGGCGCCGCGGCGGAAGCCGCCGTCGGCCGTGACGACGAGCTTCGCCTCGGCGTCGAGGATGCGCGAACTCAGCGCCTCCGCCGAGAACCCGCCGAACACCACCGAGTGCGGGGCGCCGATGCGCGCGCACGCGAGCATCGTCACGACCGCCTCGGGGATCAGCGGCATGTAGATCGCGACGCGGTCGCCCGTGCGGACGCCGAGCGCGGCGATCGCGTTGGCGGCCTTGGACACCTCGCGCTGCAGGTCCGCGTACGTCAGCGTGCGGGTGTCGCCGCCCTCGCCCTCGAAGTGCAGCGCGACGCGGTCGCCGTTGCCGGCCTCGACGTGCCGGTCCACCGCGTTGTACGCCGCGTTCAGCCGGCCGTCCGCGAACCAGCGGGCGAACGGCGCGTCCGACCAGTCGAGGGTCTGCGTGAACGGCGTCGACCACGTGAGCAGCTCGCGCGCCTGGTCGCCCCAGAACCCCGGCCGGTCGGCGTTCGCCCACGCGTACAGGTCGGCGGTCGCGTTCGCCTGCGCCGCGAACTCCGGCGACGGGGGGAAGCTGCGGCTCTCCGTGAGGAGGTTCTCCAGGCCCGGCGTCGCGGCGGGCGCGGCGTCGGTCGGTGTGGGGGCGGCGGACTGGTCGGTCACGGTGTCTCCCTGCGCAACGGCGTCGGTGCGGCTCTTCGGTGCTGACCTGAGGGGTCCTCGCCACGGACCTTAGTCCCGCGCGGCGACGCGGCGCACGCGTCCCACGTGCGCGTCGACGCCGTCCGGTACGTCCGGAAGGCCGGGACGCGGGGGCCGCCGCGCCCGCGGACCCCGCGCGGCGGGCGACGCGTCAGGCCGCCCGGTTCCGCTCGCGGAAGGCGCCCAGGTGCACGCCCCGGCGGCGCGCCGCCGCCGCGACGAGCCCGGACACGAGCAGCAGCACGCCGACGAGCAGCAGCGTGCCCGACGTCGCCGCCACCGTCGCCTCCACGGTCGTGCGCGACCACGCGTCGCCGACCAGCGCCAGCGCCTGCTGCCGCGCGATCCCCGGTGCGTACAGCGCGAGCCCGCCGAGCGCGCCGAGCACGACGCCCCCGGTGAGCGGCACCGCCGGCGTCCACAGCGCGAGCAGCACGACCGCCGCGAGGAGCACCACGCCGACCGACACGAGCACGATGCCGAGGATCTCGAGGGACGCGTCCCAGTCGCCGGCCTGCACCCGCAGGACGCGCGACTGCCCCAGCAGCACCACGACGGCCGCGACGGGCGCCAGCAGCAGGCCGACGACGACGCCCAGCACGTGCGTGAGCGGGTGCACCGTGCGCGGCGCGTTCGGGTCGGGGAAGAGGTCGTCGTCGTCGCGGTCGCGCCGGTCGTCACCGGCCGGGGACGTGGGTGCCGTGCCGTGCGGGCCGTCGTGCGTGCCGTCGTGGCCCGTTCCCGTCGCGCCGACCGCCGTCGCGCCGGCCGACGTCGCGCCGGCCGCGGTGCCCTGCGCCGCGTCGCCGGGCCGCGCCGCCGGGCGCGGGGCGGCCGGGGGCGCGGCGGGGCTCGTCTCCGGGTGGGTCGCCGCGGTCGTGGGCGGGCCGGGCGACGCCGGCACGGGGCCCAGCGGCTCCGGCGGCGTCGGGACCGGACGGGCGACGGCGTGCCGGCCGCTGTCGGTGCCGGGCTCGTCCGCGCCGTCGCGGGCGGGGCCCCCCGCGGGCCGCTGCGGGTCGGCGGTGCTCATGCCTGCTCCCGGGATCGCTCCGCGGCGTCCGCGGACGCCCTGGTCACGTCCACGCTAGTGCGCCGCGCGCGGCGGTGCCGGGCGGCGCGCGGGGCGGCCCCCCCGCC
>NZ_JBHUZW010000183.1:0-1394 GCF_042667215.1 Cellulomonas sp. NPDC057328
AGTCAAGTTGTCGGCTTATTAGTACCGGTCAGCTGCGGCAGTCTTTCGTCCTGCCTTCCACATCCGGCCTATCTACCCAGTGGTCTAGCTGGGAGCCTCTCACCCCGAAGGGCGTGGAAACCTCATCTTGAAGCAGGCTTCCCGCTTAGATGCTTTCAGCGGTTATCCCTTCCGAACGTAGCCAACCAGCCGTGCTCCTGGCGGAACAACTGGCACACCAGAGGTTCGTCCGTCCCGGTCCTCTCGTACTAGGGACAGCCCTTCTCAAGTTTCCTGCGCGCGCAGCGGATAGGGACCGAACTGTCTCACGACGTTCTAAACCCAGCTCGCGTACCGCTTTAATGGGCGAACAGCCCAACCCTTGGGACCTACTCCAGCCCCAGGATGCGACGAGCCGACATCGAGGTGCCAAACCATGCCGTCGATATGGACTCTTGGGCAAGATCAGCCTGTTATCCCCGGGGTACCTTTTATCCGTTGAGCGACGGCGCTTCCACAAGCCACCGCCGGATCACTAGTTCCGACTTTCGTCCCTGCTCGACCTGTCAGTCTCACAGTCAAGCTCCCTTGTGCACTTGCACTCGCCACCTGATTGCCAACCAGGCTGAGGGAACCTTTGAGCGCCTCCGTTACATTTTAGGAGGCAACCGCCCCAGTTAAACTACCCACCAGGCACTGTCCCTGATCCGGATCACGGACCGAGGTTAGATGTCCAGAGCGACCAGAGTGGTATTTCAACGTTGACTCCACCGACACTGGCGTGCCGGCTTCACAGTCTCCCACCTATCCTACACAAGCCGCACCGAACACCAATACCAAGCTATAGTAAAGGTCCCGGGGTCTTTCCGTCCTGCTGCGCGTAACGAGCATCTTTACTCGTAGTGCAATTTCGCCGAGTTCGCGGTTGAGACAGCGGAGAAGTCGTTACGCCATTCGTGCAGGTCGGAACTTACCCGACAAGGAATTTCGCTACCTTAGGATGGTTATAGTTACCACCGCCGTTTACTGGGGCTTAAATTCTGAGCTTCGCCTTGCGGCTGACCCGTCCTCTTAACCTTCCAGCACCGGGCAGGCGTCAGTCCGTATACATCGTCTTGCGACTTCGCACGGACCTGTGTTTTTAGTAAACAGTCGCTTCTCCCTGGTCTCTGCGGCCCTCCACGCTTCCCGGGCAAGCCGGTACACGCTTGAGGCCCCCCTTCTCCCGAAGTTACGGGGGCATTTTGCCGAGTTCCTTAACCACGATTCTCTCGATCGCCTTGGTATTCTCTACCTGACCACCTGAGTCGGTTTGGGGTACGGGCGGCTAGAACCTCGCGTCGAGGCTTTTCTTGGCAGCATAGGATCACCCATTTCCCGCATACGCGGTACCCGTCGGTTCTCAGGCTACGTGC
>NZ_JBHUZW010000183.1:1487-4805 GCF_042667215.1 Cellulomonas sp. NPDC057328
AACTTCGGCGGTGTGCTTGAGCCCCGCTACATTGTCGGCGCGGAATCACTTGACCAGTGAGCTATTACGCACTCTTTCAAGGGTGGCTGCTTCTAAGCCAACCTCCTGGTTGTCTGTGCAACTCCACATCCTTTCCCACTTAGCACACGCTTAGGGGCCTTAGCTGGTGGTCTGGGCTGTTTCCCTCTCGACTACGGAGCTTATCCCCCGCAGTCTCACTGCCACGCTCTGGCTTACCGGCATTCGGAGTTTGGCTAACGTCAGTAACCTGGTGGGGCCCATCGGCTATCCAGTAGCTCTACCTCCGGCAAGAAACACGTGACGCTGCACCTAAATGCATTTCGGGGAGAACCAGCTATCACGAAGTTTGATTGGCCTTTCACCCCTAACCACAGGTCATCCCCCAGGTTTTCAACCCTGGTGGGTTCGGGCCTCCACGCGGTCTTACCCGCGCTTCACCCTGCCCATGGCTAGATCACTTCGCTTCGGGTCTAGAGCACGCGACTACGATCGCCCTGTTCGGACTCGCTTTCGCTACGGCTTCCCCACACGGGTTAACCTCGCCACGTACCACTAACTCGCAGGCTCATTCTTCAAAAGGCACGCCGTCACCCCTGCTAGGGAGGCTCCGACGGATTGTAGGCACACGGTTTCAGGTACTATTTCACTCCCCTCCCGGGGTACTTTTCACCTTTCCCTCACGGTACTTGTCCGCTATCGGTCACCAGGTAGTATTTAGGCTTACACAGTGGTCTGTGCAGATTCACTCCGGGTTTCTCGGGCCCGGAGCTACTTGGGATCCCCATCGGGAGGCCACGCCATTTCGTCTACGGGGGTACCACCCTCTGTGCCGGGCCTTTCAATGCCCTTCGACTATGACGCGACTTTCTGACTCCCTGCCGGTTCGGCAGAACCGACTGACGGGTCCCACAACCCCGAACGTGCAACGCCTGCCGGCTATCACACACGCACGGTTTGGCCTGATCCGCTTTCGCTCGCCACTACTCACGGAATATCTCTTCCTGCCGGTACTGAGATGTTTCACTTCCCGGCGTTCCCTCCACGCACCCTATATATTCAGGTACGGGTCACCGCACATGACTGCGGCGGGGTTTCCCCATTCGGACATCCTCGGATCACGGTTCGTTTGCCAACTCCCCGAGGCTTATCGCAGGCTACTACGTCCTTCTTCGGCTCCTGGTGCCAAGGCATCCACCCTGTGCCCTTATAAACTTGACCACAAAGATCATTCAAAGATGCTCGCGTCCACTGTGCAGTTCTCAAGCAACCACCGAACCCCGCCGGCACCCGGTCCGCCTACCGTCCACGACCACGTCGCGCACAGCGGTTCGACACCACCGACAGACCCGAAGGCCCACCCGAACCCCCCTTCCAGGCACCCACCGCACGCGGCAGACAACCCCAGGAGATCCTTCGTGACCCCGAGGCGAACCACCCGAACCGGGCTGTTCCCTCAGGACCCAACAGCGTGCCAGGCCAACCCCTCCACCAGCAGGACTCCGTTCCCTCCCGCACAGCTGCACACCCCGAGCAAGCTCGAGACACACACCCACGCGGCGTACTAGGCACCCACCAGCATCCAAGGCCGGCCGTAGTCGATGTTCCACCCTCGAGCACCACCCCCCACACGATCGGCGAGGGCATGGGCCTGGACACCTGACCCGCACCCACGACAGGCACGAGCAGATGCCAGATGCTCCTTAGAAAGGAGGTGATCCAGCCGCACCTTCCGGTACGGCTACCTTGTTACGACTTAGTCCTAATCGCCAGTCCCACCTTCGACGGCTCCCCCCAAAAGGTTGGGCCACCGGCTTCGGGTGTTACCGACTTTCATGACTTGACGGGCGGTGTGTACAAGGCCCGGGAACGTATTCACCGCAGCGTTGCTGATCTGCGATTACTAGCGACTCCGACTTCATGGGGTCGAGTTGCAGACCCCAATCCGAACTGAGACCGGCTTTTTGGGATTCGCTCCACCTCGCGGTATCGCAGCCCTTTGTACCGGCCATTGTAGCATGCGTGAAGCCCAAGACATAAGGGGCATGATGATTTGACGTCATCCCCACCTTCCTCCGAGTTGACCCCGGCAGTCTCCCATGAGTCCCCGGCATAACCCGCTGGCAACATGGGACGAGGGTTGCGCTCGTTGCGGGACTTAACCCAACATCTCACGACACGAGCTGACGACAACCATGCACCACCTGTGCACCGACCTTGCGGGGCACCCATCTCTGAGTGTTACCGGTGCATGTCAAGCCTTGGTAAGGTTCTTCGCGTTGCATCGAATTAATCCGCATGCTCCGCCGCTTGTGCGGGCCCCCGTCAATTTCTTTGAGTTTTAGCCTTGCGGCCGTACTCCCCAGGCGGGGCACTTAATGCGTTTGCTGCGGCACGGAATCCGTGGAATGGACCCCACACCTAGTGCCCAACGTTTACGGCATGGACTACCAGGGTATCTAATCCTGTTCGCTCCCCATGCTTTCGCTCCTCAGCGTCAGTTGCGGCCCAGTGACCTGCCTTCGCCATCGGTGTTCCTCCTGATATCTGCGCATTCCACCGCTACACCAGGAATTCCAGTCACCCCTACCGCACTCTAGTCTGCCCGTACCCACTGCAAGCCCCAGGTTGAGCCTGAGGTTTTCACAGCAGACGCGACAGACCGCCTACGAGCTCTTTACGCCCAATAATTCCGGACAACGCTTGCGCCCTACGTATTACCGCGGCTGCTGGCACGTAGTTAGCCGGCGCTTCTTCTGCAGGTACCGTCACTTGCGCTTCTTCCCTGCTGAAAGAGGTTTACAACCCGAAGGCCGTCATCCCTCACGCGGCGTCGCTGCATCAGGCTTGCGCCCATTGTGCAATATTCCCCACTGCTGCCTCCCGTAGGAGTCTGGGCCGTGTCTCAGTCCCAGTGTGGCCGGTCGCCCTCTCAGGCCGGCTACCCGTCGTCGCCTTGGTAGGCCATCACCCCACCAACAAGCTGATAGGCCGCGAGCCCATCCCCCACCGATAAATCTTTCCAGACGCTCCAGATGCCCGGGCGCCTCGTATCCGGTATTAGACCTCGTTTCCAAGGCTTATCCCAGAGTAGGGGGCAGGTTGCTCACGTGTTACTCACCCGTTCGCCACTGATCCGGTCAGCAAGCTGACCTTCACCGTTCGACTTGCATGTGTTAAGCACGCCGCCAGCGTTCGTCCTGAGCCAGAATCAAACTCTCCGTAAATGTCCAACAGCCACCCACCAGGCCGAAACCCGGCAAGCAACAGACACAACAAAGAAACCCCACACCAACGGTG
>NZ_JBHUZW010000184.1:0-4462 GCF_042667215.1 Cellulomonas sp. NPDC057328
GCTCCGGGAGGGAGCCGCCGGCCGGCGTCGACGTGCTGATCTCAGTCCTCCACGGAGATCGACGTGATCGTGATGTCCTGCACCGGACGGTCGCCGGGACGCGTCGGCGCGGCGGCGATGGCGTCGACGACCCGGCGGCCCGCGTCGTCCGCGACCTTGCCGAAGATCGTGTGCTTGCCGTTGAGCCACGTGGTCGGCGCGACGGAGATGAAGAACTGCGAGCCGTTGGTGCCGCCGACCTTGCCCGTCACCGGGTCCATCCGCTTGCCGGCGTTGGCCATGGCGAGCAGGTAGGGCTCCGAGAAGGTCAGCTCGGGGTGGATCTCGTCGTCGAACTGGTAGCCGGGGCCGCCGCGGCCGGAGCCGAGCGGGTCGCCGCCCTGGATCATGAAGCCGGGGATGACGCGGTGGAAGACGACGTCCTTGTACAGGGGGTCGGTGCGGGGCGCGCCCGTCGACGGGTCGGTCCACTCGATGGCGCCCGTGCTCAGCCCGACGAAGTTCTCGACGGTGCGCGGCGCGTGGTTCTCGTAGAGCTCGACCCGGATGTCACCGGCGGTCGTGTGGATGGTCGCGAACATCTGCCCAGTCTTCCACGGGCCACCGACGCCGCACGGGGCAGCCGTGGACGTCCGGTGAAGAGGGGGCGGACCAGGCACGACGGTGGCAGAGTGAGGGGCCACAACCCACCGTCGTCGAGACCAGTCCGGGAGTGGACATGACCCATCGTCCGAAGATCGACGTGGACACCGAGCGTCTGAAGGTGCAGGCCGCGGGTCTGGGTGCGTCGCTGGCCGACGCCGCAGGTGTCGCGAAGCTCGGCGCCATCGACGCCGCCGCGAAGGCGTCCGACGCGGCGGGCCACGCGAAGGAGTGGACGACCCCGAAGATCGACGCCCTCGCCGAGTGGCTCACGCCGCGCGTCGAGCACCTGTACCGCGAGAGCCTCAGGGCCACGGCGCCGCAGGTCGAGAAGGCCGCGCTCAAGGCGACGCCCGCGATCGACCAGGCGCACGAGAAGATCGTCGCCGAGCTCATCCCGAAGGTCGTCGCCGCCGTCAACGAGGCCGCCGTCAAGGCGGGGGCCGCGACGACGGTCGCCGCGACGGTCGCGGGCAAGCAGTCGAAGAAGGCCGCCAAGGCCGCCGCCGCGGTGGCCGCCAAGGAGGCCGCCAAGGCCGAGAAGAAGGGCTCCGGCGGGAAGAGGTTCCTCCTCGTCGCGGGCCTGCTCGGCGCCGGTGCCGCCGCCTTCGCCTGGGCGCGCTCGCGCTCCACCACCGACCCGTGGGCCGAGCCGTGGGAGCCGGGCGACTCGACGACCGCCGAGTCCCTGCGCACGCGCGCGCAGGCCGCCACGGGCGACGCCGCGGACGCCGTCGGCGAGGCCGCCGGGTCCGCCGTCGCCAAGAGCCGCGAGGCCACCAAGAAGGCCGCCGAGCGCGTCACCGCCGCCACGGAGGACCTGTCCGAGAAGGCCAAGGAGGCCAAGGAGGCCGCGGAGGAGACCGCCCGCAAGGTCACCCGCCGCTCGGCCGCCAAGACGCCGGACCAGACCAAGCCGACCGAGGGCCTGCAGACGGACGTTCCGGCCACGACCGAGGGCCTGCCCGCCGAGACCGCCACGACCGGCGACGCGCCGGACCCGGTCGTCGAGCAGCGGTCGCAGGACGAGCGCGGCACGTCGGGCTCCTGAGCCACCGCGCCTCGACGCAGCACGCACCGGCCCCGGTCCGCACGGACCGGGGCCGGCGTGCGTCGGGGGCGGGGCGGGGGCGGGGCGGCCGCTGAAACCTTTCGGGCGTTCCACCACGCCGGGCGGTCCGGCAGCATCACACCCGGCCCCCGCCCCGGACGACGACGCCGTCGCCCTCGCCGGAGGCATGTGGGAGCGCTCCACCCGCGCTCGCCGTCGTCCTCGTGAAGGGGTACGTCCATGTCTGGTCCCGCACGCGCCGGCCGCCCGCTGTGGGCAGGTGCCGCCGCCGTCGCGCTCGCCGCCGGCGCGGTCACCGTCCCGCTGTCCGCGGCGAGCGCCGCGCCCGCGTACAACTACGCCGAGGCGCTGCAGAAGTCGATGTTCTTCTACCAGGCGCAGCGCTCCGGCGACCTGCCCGACGACTTCCCGGTGTCCTGGCGCGGCGACTCCGGCCTGCGCGACGGCGCCGACGTGGGGGAGGACCTGACCGGCGGCTGGTACGACGCGGGCGACCACGTGAAGTTCGGCCTGCCGATGGCGTTCACGGCCACCATGCTCGCGTGGGGCGCGATCGAGAGCCCGCAGGGGTACACGGCGGCCGGGCAGCTCGACGAGCTGAAGGACAACCTGCGCTGGGTCAACGACTACTTCGTCAAGGCGCACACCGCGCCGAACGAGCTCTACGTGCAGGTGGGCAAGGGCGACGACGACCACAAGTGGTGGGGCCCCGCCGAGGTCATGACCATGGCGCGGCCGGCGTACAAGATCACCGCGTCGTGCCCCGGCTCCGACGTCGCCGCCGAGACCGCCGCGTCGCTCGCGTCGGCGTCCGTGCTGTTCCGCCAGGACGACCCGGCGTACGCGTCGAACCTGCTCACGCACGCGAAGCAGCTCTACTCGTTCGCCGACACGTACCGCGGGAAGTACTCCGACTGCGTCACCGACGCCCAGTCGTTCTACCGGTCGTGGTCCGGCTACCAGGACGAGCTGGTGTGGGGCGCCTACTGGCTCTACGAGGCGACGGGCGACGCGACGTACCTCGCGAAGGCCGAGGCGGAGTACGACAAGCTGAGCAACGAGAACCAGACGACGACCAAGTCGTACAAGTGGACCGTCGCGTGGGACGACAAGTCGTACGCCGCGTACGCGCTGCTGGCCATGGAGACGGGCAAGCAGAAGTACGTCGACGACGCGAACCGCTGGCTCGACTACTGGACCGTGGGCGTCAACGGCGCGCGCGTGAGCTACTCGCCCGGCGGCATGGCCGTGCTCGACTCGTGGGGCGCGCTGCGGTACGCCGCGAACACGTCGTTCGTCGCGCTCGTCTACTCCGACTGGCTCACCGACCCCGTGCGCAAGGCGCGGTACCACGACTTCGGCGTGCGGCAGATCCACTACGCGCTCGGCGACAACCCGCGCAAGTCGTCGTACGTCGTCGGCTTCGGCGCCAACCCGCCGCAGAACCCGCACCACCGCACCGCGCACGGGTCGTGGCTGGACTCGCTCACGCAGCCGGCCGAGACGCGGCACGTGCTGTACGGCGCGCTCGTCGGCGGGCCCGGGTCCGCGAACGACGCGTACACCGACAGCCGGTCCGACTACGTGGCCAACGAGGTCGCGACGGACTACAACGCCGGGTTCACCTCCGCGCTCGCGCGGCTCACCGAGGAGTACGGCGGCACGCCGCTGGCGGGCTTCCCCGTGGCGGAGCGGCCCGACCAGGACGAGATGTTCGTCGAGGCGAAGCTCAACCAGCCGGCCGGCGGGACGTTCACCGAGGTGAAGGCGATCATCCGCAACCGGTCGGCCTTCCCGGCGCGGTCGCTGCGCGACGCGTCGATCCGGTACTGGTTCACGCTCGACGGGTCGGACCCGGCGTCGGGGCTGACCGTCTCGACGAACTACAGCGAGTGCGGCACGCAGACGAACGCGGTGCGGCACGCCGGCGGGAACCTGTACTACGCCGAGCTGCGGTGCGCCGGGCAGGACATCCACCCGGGCGGCCAGTCGCAGCACCGCCGCGAGATCCAGTTCCGCGTCAGCGGGGGAGCGGCGTGGAACGCGGCGAACGACCCCTCGTCCGCGGGCCTGCCCGCCACCGGCGACCCGGTGAAGACGGCGGCGATCACGCTGCACGAGGCGGGACGTCTCGTGTGGGGCACGGTGCCGGACGGGACGTCGACGCCCACGCCGACGCCGACGGCCACCCCGACCGTGACGCCGACGCCCACGGTGACGCCGACGCCGACGGTGACGCCCACGCCGACCGTCACGCCGACGCCGACCGTGACGCCCACGCCCACGACGTCCCCCGGGACCTGCGCGGTCCGGTACTCGGCGAACAGCTGGAGCAGCGGCTTCACGGCCACGGTCCGCCTCACCAACACGGGTTCCGCGCCGCTGACCTGGTCGCTCGCGTTCGACCTGCCCGCCGGCCAGACCCTCCAGCAGGGCTGGTCCGCGACGTGGGCGCAGACCGGCGCACGCGTCACGGCGACCGGCGCCGCGTGGAACACGACCCTCGCCCCGGGTGCGTCCGTGGCGCTCGGCTTCAACGGCGCGCACACCGGCCGGACCTCCGCGCCGACGGCCTTCACGGTCAACGGCACGGCCTGCACCGTGGGCTGAGGGGCACCGACGGGCCCCGGTCCGGCTCGACCACCGAGTCGCCGGGTCGGGGCCGAACCACCACCGCCCGGGCTCATCCCGTGAGCCGCCGGCGGTGCGTGCGTCCGACGCGGGGGCGGTCAGGACGCACGACGAGGG
>NZ_JBHUZW010000185.1:0-4422 GCF_042667215.1 Cellulomonas sp. NPDC057328
CAGCTCGGGGACCGTGCGGCGCGCCGCCGTCGTGCGGGGTCAGGAGCCCATGGCTCCCTGGATGTCGGCGATCATCTTGTCCCAGGCGGCGACGGGCTCGGCCGCGCCGGACAGGATGTTGGCCTCGGTGACGCCCCAGAACGCCCACACGGAGCCCATCTCGGGGATCGACGGCATCGGCACGGCCTCGGCGCCCACGGCGGCGAAGCCGGCGGTGACCGGGTCCTGCGACGCGGTCTCGGCGGCGGACGAGAGGGCCGGCGGACGGTTGCCCGCCTCGTACAGCGCGAGCTGCGCCTCGTCCGTCGCGATGTAGTTGACGAGGAAGTCGTTCGCGAGCAGCGCGTTCTCGCTCTGCGCGGAGACGTAGAAGCCCTGGACGCCGACGAACGGCTGGGCCGGCTGCCCGCCGGCCGACGGGAGGGGATCGATGGACAGCTCGAGGCCCTCGAACTGCTCGAGCATCCACGGGCCGCCGACGATGAACGGCGACTCGCCGTTCTTGAACGCCTCGACCGCGATGTCGTACGTGATGTCGGTCTTCAGGACGCCGGCCTGGCCCTGCGCCTGCAGCCACTGCGCGAACGCGTGCCCGGGCTCGCCGCCCATGGCGAGCTCCGGCGAGTACGAGCCGTCCTCGTTCTGCGTGAAGACGGGCGCCCCGAACGACGTCTGCAGCGGGTAGTACGTGTAGGGGTCGCCCTCGGTGCCGGTCTGGATCAGCAGCGGGTGCGGCGTGCCGGCCGCACGGCCGGCCGCGACGGCCTCGTCCCACGTCGCCGGGGCGGTGGGTGCGAGTGCGGTGTTGCGGATGAGCGCGATGTTCTCGATCGCGTACGGCAGGCCGTAGACCTGCCCGTCCTGCGTGAAGGCCTCGACCGCGACCTGCTCGAAGTCGGCGGTGCGGTCGGCCAGCTCGATGGGCGCCACGACGCCGTTCTGGGTGAGCTCGCCCAGCCAGTCGTGCGCCCCGACCGTGATGTCCGGGCCCTCGCCGGTCGGCACCTGCGCGAGGAAGTCGGCGCGGATGTCCTCGAAGTTCTTGAGGACGACGTCGACCGTGACGTCGTTCTCCTCCTCGAAGGCCGTCGCGGCCTCGTCGACGGCCGCCTGGCGCGTCTCGTCGACCCAGACGACCAGGTCGCCGCTGCTGCCGCCGCCGGCGGTGGCCGACGTGGTCGCCTCGGGGGTCGCGGTGCCGCCCCCGGCGCACGCCGCGAGGGTGAGCGCGAGGCCGAGCGTCGCCGCCGCGGCCGGGATGCTCCGTCGCATCGTTGATCTCCTGTTGTCGGTGCCGTCGCCGCGCGTCGACGGTGCCGACGCTGGCCTGGTGGCGCAGAACGTACGACGTTTGCCACGGCTCTTGCAACTCGTTACGGTAACTTTCAGACAGCATTTCAGGCGGCGTTGCGGCAGACCCGCCGTGCGGAGGACGAGGAGGTCCCGTGTCCCCTACTACGCTGCCGCCTGTGCGTACCCGGTTGACCGACCTCGCCGAGCAGGCGGGGGTGAGCACCGCGACCGTGTCGCGGGTGCTGAACGGCAAGCACGGCGTGTCCGCACAGGCCCGCCAGGCGGTGCTGGCGGCCCTCGACGTGCTCGGCTACGAGCGCCCGGAGAAGCTGCGCATGCGGTCCGCCGGGCTCGTCGGCCTCGTCGTGCCCGAGCTCAGCAACCCCGTCTTCCCCGCGTTCGCGCAGGTCATCGAGACCATGCTCACCGACCGCGGGTACACGCCGCTGCTGTGCACCCAGTCGCCCGGCGGCACCACCGAGGACCAGTACGTCGAGCTGCTGCTCGAGCACGGCGTCGACGGGATCGTCTTCGTCTCCGGGCTGCACGCCGACACGTCCGCCAGCAAGGACCGCTACCACCGCCTGCGCGGGCGCGGCGTCCCCCTGGTGCTCGTCAACGGGTTCGCCGAGGGCGTCGACGCGCCGGCCGTGTCGACCGACGACACCGCGGCCATGGACCAGGCGTTCCGCCACCTGTGGTCGCTCGGGCACCGCTCGATCGGGCTCGCGATCGGGCCCACCCGGTTCGTGCCGGCCCGGCGCAAGCGCGAGGCGTTCGCCGAGCTGCTCGAGCGGCACGCCGGCGTCTCCGACCCCGACCCGCACGTCGTCTCGACCCTGTTCACGGTCGAGGGCGGGCACGCCGCCGCCACGGAGCTGTTCCGCTCCGGGCACACGGCGGTCGTGTGCGGGTCCGACATGATGGCGCTCGGCGCCGTCCGCGCGGCGCGTACCCTGGGACTGTCGGTGCCCGACGACGTCTCCGTCGTGGGCTTCGACGACTCGCCGCTCATCGCGTTCACCGACCCGCCCCTGACGACGGTGCGCCAGCCCGTCGCCGCCATGGGGCACGCGGCGGTGTCCGCGCTCGTGGGCGAGATCACCGGCACGCCGGCCGCCCGCGCCGAGCTGCTCTTCCACCCCGAGCTCGTCGTCCGCGGCTCGACGGGATCCGCGCCCGAGCACGCGGCGACCACGGCCGAGACGGCTCGCGCGAGCCTCTGACCACGGGCGGCACGCGCCGCCCCTCCCCCCGACCGGCCCGCGGCACGCGGCGCCGGACCCTGCGCCACGCCCCTGCGCGTGCGCGCCCCCGCACTCGCACCCGCACCCAGACCCAGGAAGGTTCCCGTGACCCTCGACGTGACCCTCGACGCCCTCCCCGACGCCGCCCTCGTGCACCGCGCCGAGGACCCCGCCGGCCCGTGGTGGCGCCACGCCGTCATCTACCAGGTCTACCCCCGCTCGTTCGCCGACGCGTCGGGCGACGGCATCGGCGACCTGCCGGGCGTCACCGCGCGGCTCGGCCACCTGGCCGAGCTCGGCGTGGACGCGGTCTGGCTGTCGCCGTTCTACCGCTCGCCGCAGGCGGACGCCGGCTACGACGTCGCGGACTACCGCGAGGTCGACCCGCTGTTCGGCACCCTCGCGGACGCCGACGCCCTCATCGCACGCGCGCACGAGCTCGGCCTGCGCGTCGTCGTCGACCTGGTCCCCAACCACACGAGCGACGAGCACGTGTGGTTCCGGGCGGCGCTCGCCGCCGCGCCCGGGTCCCCCGAGCGGGCGCGGTACGTCTTCCGCGACGGCCGCGGCGCCGACGGCGAGCTGCCGCCCAACAACTGGGACTCCATCTTCGGCGGCCCCGCGTGGACGCGCACCACCGACGCCGACGGCACGCCCGGCCAGTGGTACCTGCACCTGTTCGACAGCAAGCAGCCGGACCTCAACTGGGAGAACGCCGAGGTCCGCGCCGAGTTCGAGCAGATCCTGCGCTTCTGGCTCGACCGCGGGGTCGACGGCTTCCGCGTCGACGTCGCGCACGGGATGGTCAAGGAGGCCGGCCTGCCCGACTGGCACGGCCACGTCTCGATGATCGAGGGCACGGACGACGCCGACGCCGTGAACGGCTCCGGCAACCACGGCCCCATGTTCGACCAGGACGGCGTGCACGAGATCTACCGCGCGTGGCGGTCGGTCCTCGACGAGTACGAGGGCGACCGCGCGATGGTCGCCGAGGCGTGGGTCGAGCCCCTGTCCCGCCTGGCCCGCTACGTGCGCCCCGACGAGATGCACCAGGCCTTCAACTTCGCGTTCCTCGCCGCCGGCTGGGACGGCCCCGCGCTGCGTCGCGTCATCGCCGCGTCCTTCGCGGCGAACGACGCCGTCGGCGCCCCCACCACCTGGGTGCTGTCCAACCACGACGTCGTGCGGCACGCGTCTCGCATGGGCCTGTCGGACCCGACGCACCGGCCCAACGGCATCGGGCACGGCGACGAGCAGCCGGACGCGGAGCTCGGCCTGCGCCGCGCCCGCGCGGCGTCGCTGCTCATGCTCGGCCTGCCCGGCTCCGCGTACGTCTACCAGGGCGAGGAGCTCGGCCTGCCCGACCACACCGCGCTCGAGGACGGCCTGCGCCAGGACCCGGCCTTCTTCCGCACCGGCGGGGTCGAGCGCGGGCGCGACGGGTGCCGCGTGCCGCTGCCGTGGGAGGGCGACGCGCCCGGCATGGGCTTCTCGCCGACCGGCGCGACGTGGCTGCCGCAGCCCGCGGGGTGGGCGGAGCTCGCCGCGGACAAGCAGCGCGGCCGCGCCGGCTCCACGTACGAGCTGTACCGCGCCGCCCTGGGCCTGCGCCGCAGCGAGCAGCTCGGCGCCGGTGACCTGCGCTGGCTGGACGAGGAGCCGCACGTCCTGCGGTTCGCGAACCGCGACGTCGTCGTGGTCGCGAACCTCGGCGACGACGAGGTCCCGCTGCCGGCCGGCACGCAGGTGCTCATCGCCTCGGGGCCGCTCGGCGGCAGCGCGCAGGCGCCGACCGTCCCGGGCGCGACGACCGTCTGGGTGCGCGCCGGCGTCTGACGGCCGGACCGGGCCTCGCGGCGACGGCGGACGGAGCGCTCAGTCC
>NZ_JBHUZW010000186.1:0-4397 GCF_042667215.1 Cellulomonas sp. NPDC057328
CCGGCCGCGCGGTGGGCGCGGCCGGCCGGACCGGCGGGCCGTCAGGGCGTGGCCGACGGGGTGGCGCCCGCGGGCACCAGGGCCTGCTCGTCGAGCGTGGCGGCCGTCTCCTCCGGGGCCGGCGCGGGCGCCGGCTCGGGGGCGGGGTCCGGCGCGACCTCCGGCGCGGGGGCCGGTGCGGCCTCCGGCGCGGCGGTCGCGGACGGCACCGCCACCGGCGTCGACGGCGACGTGATCGTCGGCGACGGCACGGGCGTCGGCGGCCCCTGCACCGGCGTGGGCGCCGGGCTGGTCCCACCGGCCGCCGGCTCCGCGACGGCGGCCGCGGCGGCCTCCGCCTCGGCCGCGGCGAGGGGCGTCGCGAGCGGCGGGTACCCGAACCGGGCGGCCGGGTCGTGGATGCCCTTGATGAACGCGTCGAGCGAGTCCCGGCGGGAGTTGATGCGCCAGTCGTTCGTGACGCGCTGACCGCCGCTGATCGTCGTCACCGTGTGGTGGAACCACGCGATGCCGATGATGTCCTGGTTCTCCGGCCTGGCGAGCCCGGCGAACAGGTCGGACACCCACAGCGGCTTCTGGTTGCCGATCTCGGACGCCCCGATCTCCGCGAGGAGGATCGGCTTCTTCGTGAACTCCCGCAGCTGGTTGAGCGAGCGGTCGTACGTGTACGAGAAGGTCGGCGTCTGGTCGGCGCGGTACGGCGGGCGGAAGTAGCCCGACAGGCCGACCCAGTCGACGTACTCGTCGCCCGGGTAGAGCGACTTCATGTACCAGGACGAGTACTTGCCGTAGTCCGGCAGCGCGTTGACGATGTTCGGCGCCCACACCCACAGCACGAACTCGTTGGCGCCCTCCTCCTCGAAGATGTCGTGCACGTGGCGCCACATCTTGACGAAGTCGCCCTTGCGGTTGCCGTTCAGCGGGCCGCCGCCCCACTCGCGCTCGCCCCAGGGGTACCAGGACCCGTTCATCTCGTGGTTGAGGCGGATCGCCAGCGGCATGCCGTGCGCGGCCACGTCGCGGGCGTACTTGCGCAGGTAGTCGTCGTACTTGCCGTTGATGATCACCGGCAGCGAGTAGTTCGGGTCGATCGCCTGGTCGTTGGCCGCGTTCATCGGCCGGGACTCCCACGTGAGCAGCGGGAGCATGCCCTTCTCCCAGGAACGCGTCACCGCGTCGGGGCGGAAGTCGCCGTCCCAGCCCTGGAAGTACCCGGACAGGTCGGGCGTGGCGCCGACCTTGCGCGTGATGTCGTCGAACTCCGCCCAGTTGAACGGCGACTGGGTGGTGTAGAGACCGAAGTAGCGGTCCTGCGGCGTGCGCAGCTGGTCGAGCGTCGGCGTCGCCGGCCGCGGCTTCGGCGGTGCCGGCGGGCGCGGCGCGGGGTTGTTGACCTGGTGGCTCAGGTCGTCGCCGCGCGCCTTCTCGGCGGCGGCCCGGGCGGCGGCCTCGGCCGCGGCGGCGCGGGCGGCCTCGGCCGCCCCCCGCACCTGGGCGAGCTGACGCTCGAGCGACGCCTTCTGGGCGGCGCGACGGTCGGCGGCGAGCCGCTCCTGGGCGGCGCGCTGCTTGCCCTTCGCGCCGGCGGCGGCCTTCTCGGCGGCCGCCTTCTGCTTGCCGCGCTCGGCGGCGGCGGCCTTCTCCGCCGCGGCCTTCTGCTCGCCCCGCTCCTCCGCGGCCCGGGCGGCCGCCTTCTCGGCGGCGCCCTTCTCACGGCCCCGCTCGGCGGCGCTGGCCCGCTCGGTGCGCGCCTTCTCCTGCGACCGCTCGAGGGCGGCCAGCTCGTCCTCGCGGTCGGCGAGGACGGCCCGCAGGTCGGCGTTCTCCAGCTCGAGCTGCTTCTCCAGCTCGCTCTTCTCCGCGGTCGGGGCCCCCGCCGACGGCGACAGCCACACGATGCCGCTCACCGCGCCGAGCGCGAGGGCGACGACCAGGGCGCCGAGCCGGGAGGCGACGCCGAGGCGTCCGGTCAGGGTCCACCAGTGCTTCGTGGTGGGCGTGCTCGTGGGCTCAGACATAGAACACCGCCATGAGGGCGAACATCATGAGTCCGATCGCGTAGGGGACGAGGGCGAGGGGGTTGGGCCGCCGGCGTGGCACCGGCAGCGCACCGCGGACCTGGGCCCGTTGACGTGCGCGCGTGCGCAGCGCGAGCCGCGCCGTCGCCGTGCCCGTGGCGGGCCCGTCGGCCGGCGCACCGGTGACGGCGCCCGCGACGACGGGCATGCCGCCCGGGGGCGTCCGGTCGACCAGGTCGACCGGCGCGTCGTCCTCCGGGACGCTCTCGAGCTCGGCCATGAGGTCCGGCGTGCCGGCCTCCGACTGCCCCGCCGAGTAGGCGCCCGCGCGGGTGCCCCAGCCGGCGACGTGCGCCATGCGGAAGAACCCGAGGAGCCGGATCGGCATGAGGAACAGCGTCGAGACGATGATGAACAGCGGCAGGCGGAAGAAGTCCGAGGGCTTCTCCTGCAGGTGCCGGATCTGCCGGATCGCCATCGACAGCACGGACGAGACGACCATGAGGGCGATGACCCACGCCCAGCCCTGCAGCTGCGTCGTGCTCTCGAGGATCGCCTGGTAGAGGTTGATGCCCGTGCCGGAGACGCCGCGGTAGACCCAGCCGGCGATGGTGCCGAAGAGCAGGAACGGCAGCAGGATGTCGGTGACGAAGAAGACCGCCAGCACCGGGGCGTGGCCCACCATCCAGGGCAGCATCCGCAGGGTGTTGTACTGGCTGCCGCGCGCCCAGCGGAGCTGCTGCTTCGCGAGCTTGCGGACCTGCGTCGGGGCGTCCGTGTAGACCAGGCTCGTGTACTGGTAGACGGTGCGGTACCCGGCCTTGAGCGTGAGGTTCGTCAGGGTCCGGTCGTCGGAGACCTCGAGGAACACGCCGAGGAACTTCTCGTGCATGAACGCGTCCATGACCTGCATGAGGATGCGCCGGCGGAACGCGATGGTGCGGCCCGGCAGGCAGCCGACCTGCCCCAGGACGGACTGCGCCGGCATCGAGTAGAGCGCTCTCGTGTTCTCGAGCCAGTCGGCCCAGCGCGTGATCCAGGAGCGCGTCGGCTCGAGGATGCGCTGGCGCGTGGTGACGCCGCCGACGGACGCGTCCGCGAACGGCTTCACGAGCTCGGACAGGGTGTTGTCGGTCCACACGGTGTCCGAGTCGACGAGGACGGTGATCTCGCCGCGGGACATCTGGGTGCCGATCCGGACGGCGTTGCGCTTGCCCGGGACCGGCGTGTGGACGCGCCGGACCAGCGGCCCGAACTCGTCGCAGACCTGCTCGAGGCCGGGGTTCGGGGCGCCGTTGATCACGACGATGACCTCGTCGGGACGCTGGTCGACGATGCGACGCAGCACGTCGCGGAACAGGTCGAGGGGTTCGTCGACGACCGGGACGACGACGGACGTGCTGACCTCGTAGGGCGCCGTCGCGGGGCGGTACCGCCGCGACAGGACGACCTTGAGGATCCACAGCGCCCAGACGAGCGTCGAGAAGACGGCGAAGAGGTAGATCTCGTTCTGACCCTCGAGCATGTGCCGTAGCTGGAGGATGAAGATGAACATGAGTCTCCTGGCGTGGCCGGTAGCGGATGAGCTGGACGGCGTCATCGGCGCGCAGCAGGAGCGGGGGCCGGAGGCTCGACCCGGTGCCTGCAGTCGACGGCCTCGAGGCCGTAGTGACCGGCGGGCCACGGCGTGGCACGGGAGCTACCCGGGCTGTCGTTCGTCGTGTGCCGAGCACCGCTGGATGCGGTGCCACCGATCGGTGGACCACACCTTGCACGCCCGGACGGGTGACGCGAAAGCCATTCAGGAAAATTCGGTGTGAACGGTCATACTGGACATCTGACCTGCATAAACGGGACGAACCGGGTCATCCTGCAGGTCAGCGCGGAATGCGACGGATGTCCAGGTTGTCCTTTCTGTCACGCGCGGCGTGACGGACGTCTCACCAGGCGGTCGACACCCTGCGCGGGTCCGGGGGGCCGGCACGCCCCCGGGGACGACGAAGCGCGCGGCCCGGCCCCCGGGGGAAGGGCCGGACCGCGCGCGTCGCGGTCGTACGGGTGGTGCGGGGCTCAGGCGGCGGTGCGCCCGAGACCGGTGAACTGCCAGCCGGCCTCGCGCCAGGCCTCCGCGGAGAGCTTGCCGCGGGCGTCGATGACCTTGGCCCGGTTCGCCAGCGGCGCCAGGCGGGCGGGGTCGGCGGTGAGGAACTCGTCCCACTCGGTCAGGACGAGCACGACGTCGGCGCCCTCGACGGCCTCCTCGACCGAGGTCCCGTAGGACAGGGTCGGGAACAGGCGGCGGGCGGTGTCGCCGGCCTCGGGGTCGTACACCGTGACCTGCGCACCGCGCAGGTGCAGCGCCGCGGCCACGTTCAGCGC
>NZ_JBHUZW010000187.1:0-4345 GCF_042667215.1 Cellulomonas sp. NPDC057328
GGCGAGGGCCGCCCACCCCGCGACGGGGTGGACGGCCCTCGGCACGTCGCGGCTCAGGCCCGGCGGCGCCGCCGCACCAGCTCCGCGCCCGCGACGACCAGCAGCAGGGCGAGGCCGAGCAGGGCCGGGACCGCGGCACCCGTCACCGCGAGCCGGCCGGGCGCCGTGGCGCCCGTGCGCCCGTCGGCCGCACCGGCGCTCGTGCCACCGCCGCCCGCAGCCCCGCCGCCCGTGCCGCCGCCGCCCGGGACGGCGTCGACGTCGGTGACGAGGGCGACGCGGTCGAGCGCGACGCCCGCGTGGGGCACGGCGAGCACGCCGGGCCCGGCGGCCTGCGCCGGGGCAGCGCCCGCGCCGGCCGTCGCGATCGACAGGCCGCGCACCGCGGTGAGCGACAGGCCGTCGTCCGGCGCGCCCGCCGGCTGGTCCGCCAGCCGGTCGAAGTCGTCGAACGGCAGGACCACGTACCGCCAGCCGGCGGTGTCGTCGGCGAACGTCGCCGCGAACCGCTCGGCCGTGTCCGGCGCCTGGTAGACGCGGACGTAGTCGAACGCGACCTGCTGCGGGAACGTGAGCTCGTCGGCCAGCGGGCCGCCGAAGTTCCCCCCGACCGCCATGTTGGCGATGAGGGTGAACGGGTGCTCGAACACCCACGCGTCCGGCGCCACGTCCTCGGGCGTCGCGGTGTGGAAGTGGATCGGCTCGCCGCCGTCCTCCGTCACGTACCAGCGGATCTCCTCGGGCTCCCACTCGACGGAGAACGTCATCCACTCCCCGCCGAGGTTGCGGCCGAACTCCTGCGTCCGGCCGAACGCGTCGCCGCCGCTGTAGCCCGGGCCGTGGATGGTGCCGAAGATCGACTCGGGCAGCTTGCCGACGTACTCCATGACGTCGATCTCGCCGGTCTGCGGCCAGCCGACGTCGCGGAAGTCGTTGCCGAGGGACCAGAACGCCGGCCAGATGCCCGCGGCCCCCTGCGGCAGGCGGACGCGGGCCTCCATGCGCCCGTGCAGGAACTCCGCCTTGCCCTCGGTGATGAGGCGCGCGGACGTGTGCGTGCACGGCCCGTACCAGCAGGACAGCCCGGACGTCGCGGGGTCGACCTCGCGCGTCGTGATGACCATGTTCCCGTCGCCGTCGTGCGCCGCGTTGTCGGTCGAGTCCGTGTAGTACTGGAGCTCGTCGTTGCCCCAGCCCCAGCCGCCGGTCTCGTACGTCCAGCGGGCCGGGTCGGCCGGCGTGCCGGCGGCGGCCTCGAACTCGTCGGACCACGCCAGCTCCCAGCCGGCGGGGCCGGGGTCGGCCGCGGCGTCGTCCTCGACGGTGACGGTCACGGGACGGCCGTCGCCGCGGCCGTGGAACCACATCCCGACGCCCTCGGTGCCGGACCAGTCCTGCGGCTGCGCGAACCCGCGCCGGAACCCGCCGTCGCCGACCACGTCGAGGACGTGCTCCCAGCGGTCCGCGCCCGGGTACGACTCGGGCGTGCCGGCGGCCACCTCGCGGGCCGCGATCGTGCCAGGCCCGAGCGGCTCGAGCAGACCCGTGCCGTCCTCGACGTCGACGAGGAGCAGCGGGTCGCGCGGGTCGTCGTCGCGGATCAGGACCCGCCCGACGGCCGGCTGGCCGAGCTCCGCACCCACCGGCTCGGCCAGCGTGATCGCGAACGGCTCGTCGCGCTCGTGCTTGGCGTCGTCGAGCGTCGCGACCTCGACCACCGCCTCGCGCTCGCCGGCGGGGATCGTCACCGTGCCCGAGGCGGGCTCGACGTCCCGCCCGGCGCGCGCGGCCGGCTCCTGCTCCGACGAGCGTCCGGTGATCTCGCCCGTGCTCCACGCGACCGTCACGTCCTGCTCCGCGGCGCGGGTCAGGACCACGCCGACCTGCGCGGTCGCGCCCTCGTCGACCGGCGTGACCGACTGCGCGAGCCGCACGCGCACGGGGTTGCGCACCGCCGACGCGCCGGAGATCGTCACGTCGTCGACGTGGAACGTCGTGGTCGGGATCGGGGTGGCCGCGCCCTGGACCGCCAGGGCGACGCCGTGCACGGCGGTCAGGGTCAGGCCGTCGTCCGGGGCGCCGGCGGGCTGGCCGCCGCCCTTGCGGACGAGGTCGGCGAACGGGACCACGACGCGGCGCCAGCCGGTGGCGTCGTCCGTGAAGGACGCGGTGAAGCGCTCGGCGTCGTCGACGGTCGAGCCCGGGCTGCGGTTGTCGAGCACGTCGACGTCGAACCGCGCGCCCGTGCCCGCGCCGTGGAACCAGAAGCTCAGCGTGGTCCACCCGCTCCAGTCCTGCGGCGTCCACGTGGTGCCGTCCGCCGTGAAGTTGTGGACGGCGACGGCCCAGCTCGGGTTCGTCATGCGCAGGGACAGCGCGTGGTTGCCGGCGGCCGCGCCCGGCACGGCGTCGGCCGGCGCGCCCGTGACGCGGTCGAGCACCGGGTCGTTCCCCGCACCCGACGCGGTGACCCACCCGACCGGCGGGGTCGCGGTCGAGCCGGTGAGCAGCGGCTGCTCGAAGTCGAGGACCGTCTGCTGGTGCTCGACGAGCGCGAGGTCGTCGAGCCACAGCGTGGGCGTCGCGCGCGTAGCCGTCTGCTCGATCCCGATCGCCAGGCCGTGGACCTCCGTCAGCCCCAGGCCGTCGTCCGGGGCGCCGTTGTTCACGTTCTTGCGCAGCAGGTCCGCGAACGGCAGCTCGACGAAGCGCCAGCCGGTCCAGTCGTCGACGAGGCGCGTCGAGAACCGCTCGGCGTCGTCCACCGTCGACCCCGGGTTGCGGTTGTCGAGGACGTCGACGAACAGCGCCGCCCCCGAGTTCGCGCCGTGCATCCAGAAGCCGAGCCCGCGGTAGTCGCTCCAGTCCTGCGGCGCCCACGTCGTGCCGTCCGCCGTGAACGTGTGCAGCAGTGCCGCCCACGACGCACTGTCGAGGCCGACGCGCAGGACGGAGTTGCCGTCCGCGGCGCCGGGGCGCGGGGCCGGCGGCGTCGTGCTGCGCGCGAACTCGGGCACGTTGCCCGCGCCCTGCGCCGTGAACCAGCCGAGCGGCGGCGTCGCGGCCGGGTCGGCGAGCACGAGCGGCTCCTCGAAGCCGTCGACCACGCGGTGCAGCAGGCCGGTGCCGGTCGACGCCACCGCGTCGTCGTCGCGGATCGTCACCGTGGCCGTCGCCTGGCCGAGCGTGGCGCCGACGGGATCGGCGAGCGTCAGCGTGAAGGTGCGGTTGGGGCCCGGCACGGCGTCGTCGGCCACCGGCACGGTCACCGTGCGCGTCGTCGTGCCGGCCGGGAACGTGAGCGTGCCCGACGTCGCGGTGTAGTGCGTGCCGGCGACGGCGGTCCCGTCGGCCGTCGCGTAGGCCACCGTCACGTCGTCGGCGCCCGCCGTGCTCAGGCGGACCGCGACCTCGGCCGTGCCGGCCGACTCCGCCACGCCCACCGCGGCGGCGGCCACCCCGACCGACGGCGTCACCGGGCCGTCCGTCGAGAACGCCGCGATGTCGTCGATCACCACCGTGCCCGCACCGGACGCCGCCGGCAGCACGAGGCCGCGCACGTGCGTGAGGCCGAGACCGTCGTCGGGCGCACCGGCGTCCTGGAAGTCGGTCGCCCGCGCGAAGTCGGACCACGCGAGGCGGACCTGCCGCCACCCGGGCGCGCCGACGGGCACGGTGACGTCGAACCGCTCGTACGGCGCGGGACCGGCGCCGGTCGCGTCGAGCAGCTCGACCTGGAACGACGCGCCGGAGCCGTCGCCGTGCACCCACAGCTCGACGCCGTCGTAGCCGGACCAGTCGCGGGGCGCGTCGGCGTACTCGAACCCGACGCCGCCGTAGAACGGGTCGGCCGTGGTGTCGAAGCCGTAGCTCATGGCGTACGCGCTCGCGGCGCCGTCGGGGCGGGCGGGCAGCCCGTCGCCCGGCACGGCGCGCACACCGGCGCCGCCGTTCGCCCACTGGATGAAGCCGGCGCCGAGGGTGCCGTCCTCGAAGCCGTGCACGACGTCGACGACGTCGCCCGGCGCGGCGGTCGAGGCGGTGGGGAGGGCGGTCGCGGCGCCGGCCGCGAGCAGGGCGGTCAGCGCGGTGAGGGCGGTCGCGCGCCGGGCACGCGTGCGGGGACCGGTCGGTGGGTGCATCGTCGCAGCTCCAGGGGACGGCGGGGGCTCTCCCGGGCACGCGTCGGCCACGACGCCTCGCCTCCTCGCGGGCGCCCCGACGCGGTCCTGGGAACGTGTCCACGGACGCTATCCACGCCGGTCGTGCCGGTCAACGGATCGGCTCGAATCGTTACGAAGTGGCGCGCGCCAGGCCCCGCGACCCGTGGCGCACGGATCGCGCC
>NZ_JBHUZW010000188.1:0-4326 GCF_042667215.1 Cellulomonas sp. NPDC057328
CGGCGCCTAACACCCCGGGCCGGGCCCGCGTCGCCGCCCCCACCGCCGGCCCGCCCCGGCGGCCCCGCGGGGCCCCCCCCGGTGGGGGGGGCGCCGCGGGCCGGTGCGCGTGCGCCGGTAGGCTCGGGGGGTGAGCAGCGACATCGAGATCGGACGCGGCAAGCGCGGCCGGCGGGCCTACTCCTTCGACGACATCGCGGTGGTGCCCTCGCGCCGCACGCGTGACCCGGAGGAGGTCTCGGTCGGCTGGCAGATCGACGCGTACCACTTCGACCTCCCCGTCCTGGCGGCGCCGATGGACTCGGTCGTGAGCCCTGCGACCGCCGTGGCCCTCGGCAAGGCCGGCGGCGTGGGCGTCCTCGACCTCGAGGGGCTGTGGACGCGGTACGAGGACCCGACGCCGCTGCTCGAGGAGATCGCGGCGCTGGACGCCGCGCGGGCGACCGTCCGGATGCAGGAGATCTACGGCGAGCCGATCAAGCCGGAGCTGATCCGCGCGCGCATCCAGGAGGTGCGTGACGCGGGCGTGACGGTCGCGGGCGCCCTGAGCCCGCAGCGGACGCAGGAGCACTGGCGCACGGTGGTCGACGCGGGCGTCGACCTGTTCGTCATCCGCGGCACCACGGTGTCGGCAGAGCACGTGTCGGGGCGCGCCGAGCCGCTCAACCTCAAGCGCTTCATCTACGAGCTCGACGTGCCGGTCATCGTCGGCGGGGCGTCGACGTACACGGCGGCGCTGCACCTCATGCGGACCGGTGCCGCGGGCGTCCTCGTCGGGTTCGGCGGGGGAGCGGCGCACACGACCCGGCTGTCGCTCGGCATCCACGCGCCCATGGCGACGGCGGTCGCGGACGTCGCCGCCGCGCGCCGCGACTACCTCGACGAGTCGGGCGGCCGGTACGTGCACGTCATCGCCGACGGCGGCGTCGGGCGCTCGGGCGACCTGGTCAAGGCGATGGCGTGCGGCGCGGACGCCGTGATGCTGGGCGCCGCGCTGGCCCGCGCCGAGGAGGCCCCCGGCCGCGGCTACCACTGGGGCCCCGAGGCGCACCACCCGGAGCTGCCGCGCGGCGAGCGCGTGCACGTCGGCACGGCCGGCAGCCTCGAGCAGATCCTGTTCGGCCCCGGGCACACCGCGGACGGCACGCTCAACCTCATCGGCGCGCTGCGCCGCGCCATGGCGACGACCGGCTACTCCGACCTCAAGGAGCTGCAGCGCATCGAGGTCGTCGTCTCGCCGTACCAGCCGCACTGACGCGAGCGGCGTCCGCACGACGCGACGAGGGCGGTCACCCCGCGGGGTGGCCGCCCTCGTGCCGTGGCCCTCGTGTCGTGGCTACGGGTCAGGGGACGCGGTCGACGACCGGCTCCTCGGCGCGCACGTCCGCGCGCTCGCCGTCGCCGGCGCGCGGCGGGCCGCCGTGGTGGCGGCCGAGCGGCAGCACGAGCGGCGAGCCGGCGACGGGGTCGGGGACGACGCGCGACTCCATGCCGAAGACGTCGCGCACCATCTGCTCGGTGACGACCTCGGCGGGGTCGCCCTGCGCGTACAGGCGCCCGGCGCGCACGGCGACGAGGTGGTCGGCGTACCGGGCCGCGAGGTTGAGGTCGTGCAGCACCATGACGACGGTCGTGCCGCGCTGCCGGTTGAGGTCGGTCAGCAGGTCGAGCACCTCGACCTGGTGGGCCACGTCGAGGAACGTGGTGGGCTCGTCGAGCAGCAGGACGTCGGTGCGCTGCGCGAGCGCCATGGCGATCCAGACGCGCTGGCGCTGGCCGCCCGACAGCTCGTCGACCGGGCGGTCCGCGAGCTCGAGCGTGTCGGTGGCCGCCAGGGCCTCCTCGACGATCGCGTCGTCCTCCGCCGTCCAGCGGCGCAGCCAGCCCTGGTGCGGGTAGCGACCGCGGCCGACGAGGTCGGCGACGGCGATGCCCTCGGGCGCGACGGGCGTCTGCGGGAGCAGGCCGAGGACGGTGGCGACCTGGCGCGAGGGCATGTCGGTGATCGGCACGCCGTCGAGCAGCACCCGGCCGGAGCGGGTCCTGAGCAGGCGGGCCATCGCGCGCAGGAGCGTGGACTTCCCACACGCGTTCGCGCCGACGACGATCGTCACCTTCCCCGGTGGGACGACGAGCGACAGGTCGTGGACGACGACGCGGTCGTCGTAGCCGATCGTCGCGCCGTCGACCGCCAGCGTGTGCACGGGCCGCTCCGGCGGCGGGGTGGGGCGGGCGCTCACAGGGTGCCTCCCGAGCGGTCGGACCTGGCCAGGAGCCAGAGCAGGTAGGGCGCCCCGACGACGCCGGTGACGACGCCGACGGGGAAGCGGGTGCCGAGCAGGTGCTGGCCGGTGAGGTCGGCGAGCAGGACGAGCAGCGCGCCGACGAGGCCGGCGGGCACGACGAGCGGGCCCGTGCCGCGGACGAGCCGGTGCGCGAGGGGCCCGGCGAGGAAGGCGACGAACGCGATGGGGCCGGTCGTCGCCGTGGCGACGGAGACGAGCCCGACGGCCACGAGGATGAGGGCGAGGCGGCTGCGGTCCGGTCGCACGCCCAGCCCGGCGGCGAGCTCGTCGCCCAGCTGGAGGGCGCCGAGGCGCCGGGCCAGCACGACGGCCACCGGCGCGAGCACGAGCACGGGGACGGCGAGCATCGGGACGCCCTCCCAGAAGGCGTCGTCCAGGCTGCCGCTCAGCCACCGCAGCGCGTCGGCCACCTGGTAGACGTTCGCCCGCGTCAGCGCGTACGAGACGACGGACTGGAGCATCGCGGCGACGCCGATGCCGATCAGCACGAAGCGGGCGCCGTGCATGCCGCGCCGCCACGCGAGCAGGTAGATGGCGGCGGCGACGCCCACGCCGGCGACGACGGCGACCACCGGCACGGCGGCACCGGCGAGGCCGATCGACGTGATCGACAGGACGGCGGCGGCGCTCGAGCCGGCGGTGACGCCGATGATGTCCGGGCTCGCCAGCGCGTTGCGGAGCATGGTCTGGAAGATCACGCCGCCCATGCCGAACGCGACGCCCACGAGGAGCCCGGTCAGCACGCGCGGCAGGCGCAGGCGGCCGACGGTGAACGACGCGCCGGGCACGTCCTGCCCGGCGAGCACGCGCAGGACGTCGCCGAGCGGGTACACGCGCTCGCCGACGACGAGCGCGACGACGGCGACGGCCAGCGTGGCGAGGGCGAGGACGGCGACGAGCGTCCACCACCGGCGCGCGCGGCGGCGGCGCCCCGGGGCGACGGCGCCGCCGAGGCCGGCGGTGGACGCAGCGGGGACGAGCGCGGTCGCGCTCACAGCTCGCGCACCTTCGAGCGGCGGACGATCGCGATGAGCACGGGCGCGCCGAGCAGGGCGGTCATGATGCCGACCTCCAGCTCCTGGGGCCGGGCGACCACGCGGCCGAGGACGTCCGCGCCGACGAGGAGGGCGGCGCCGAACAGCGCCGCGTACGGCAGCACCCAGCGGTGCGACGGGCCGGTGAACCCGCGCGCGAGGTGCGGCATGACGAGGCCGACGAACGCGATGGGGCCCGCGACCGCGACGGCGGCGCCCGAGAGCAGCACGGCGGCCAGGGCCCCCAGCGCGCGCACGGTGCCGGTGTGCTGGCCGAGGCCCGCCGCGAGGTCGTCGCCGAGCGCGAGCGCGTCGAGCCCGCGCGCGACGGCGACGGCGAGCACCGCGCCGACGACGAGGAACGGCAGGATCGCGAGGATCGTGGCCGTGTCGGCGCGGCCGAGCGAGCCGACCTGCCAGAAGCGGAAGGTGTTGAGCACGTCGGTCCGGCTGAGCAGGACCATGCTGATCAGCGACGAGGCGGCGGCGGTGACGGCCGCCCCGGCCAGCGCGAGCTTCAGGGGCGTCGGCCCGCCGCGCCCCGCCGAGCCGATGGCGTAGACGAGGGCCATCGCGGCCCCCGCACCGGCGAACGCGACCCACACGTACCCGGTGAGCGTCGAGAGCCCGAACCAGGCGATGCCGGCGACCACGGCGAGCGAGGCGCCGAAGCTCACGCCGAGGATGCCGGGGTCGGCGAGCGGGTTGCGCGTGAGGCCCTGCATGACCGACCCGGCGAGGCCGAGCGCCGCGCCCACGAGCAGGCCGAGCACCGTGCGCGGCACGCGCGACGCGACGGCGGCCTGCGCGATGTCGTCCGGGTCGGGGTGCAGCAGGCCCGCGACGACGTCCGACCAGCCGACGACGCGCGAGCCGAACGTCACCGACAGCAGGCACACGACGACGAGCGCGACGACGCACACGACGAGGCCGACCGCGCGCCGGCGCGACGACGCCGGCCGCCGCCCGGTGGGCGGGGCCGGCGT
>NZ_JBHUZW010000189.1:0-4312 GCF_042667215.1 Cellulomonas sp. NPDC057328
GCCCGCGGCGCCGGGACGGCGGAGGTGGGGCCGGTGACCCGGCCCCACCTCGCCGGTCAGCCTCGTGGGGTCACCGCTGCATCGTCAGCAGCCCCGGCCGGTACGGCAGCGCGCCGTAGTCGCCGCCCGAGCTGGGCGAGCGGCCCTGGTACAGCAGCTGCAGGTTGCACGGGTCGACCGTCATGGTCTGGTCCGCGCTGGTGCGCAGCAGCTCGCCGTGGCTGATGTCGTTGGTCCACGTCGCGCCGCTGTTGGCCTTGCCCGCGAACGGGTTGGACTCGCTCGCGGCCTGCGGCGACCACGAGCCGTCGAGGCTGGTGGCCGTGAAGGACCGGAAGTACCGGCCCTGCGCGCCCATGGCCTCGACGATCATGAGGTACCGCTGCTGACCCGCGAGCTTGTAGACCTGGACGGCCTCGAACAGGTTGGCCTGCGTGTCGGTCATGATCGTCTGGTAGCTCGACCCGAAGCTGCCCGGGAAGTTCCCGATCGGCATGCTCGCGCGGTAGATCCGCCCGTTGTCGCCGGCGAAGAACAGGTACATGTTCCGGTCGTCACCGATGAGCGCCTGGTCGATCGGTCCGGTGCCGGAGTTCGAGATCGAGCCGGTGAACAGGGTCTGGTGCGCGCCCCAGCTGTTCGGGTCGGACGGGTTGGTCGAGGTCCGGTAGGAGAACGCCGGGCCGCCCCACTGGTACGCCAGCACCCAGATGTTCTTCGGCGCGAAGTAGAACAGCGACGGCGCGACGGCCGTGAACGGCATCGACCTCTGCTGCGCCGAGGCCATCTGCGACCAGCCCGAGAACGGCGCGAAGGCCGTCGACTGCCACGCCGAGCCCGTGTTCGTCGTCGCGTAGACGAGCTGCTGGCCGTTGTACGGCGCGACCGTGAAGTCCTTGAGCGACACCCAGCCGGACCGCGGCTGCGCGAGCACACCGGAGTCCCGCCAGCGGTACGACGACGGCAGCGCGCACGTGCCCGTCGGCGGGGGAGTGGTCGTCGGCGACGGGTTCGGCGTGCCACCGCCGCCGAGCCGCACGAGCTGCCACTGCTGGTTGGCGCCGCCCCACGGCGCGTACTGGACGACGGCCGCACCGTCCGCGGTGGACGCGCCCTGCACCTCGACGGCCTTGCCGGACTGGCGCCCGATGAGCGTCACGTAGCCGCCGCTGACGTCCTGCAGCCGGAACTGCTGGTTGGTCTGGTTGCGGTCGGTGTACTGCGTGATCGCGGCGCCGTCGGCGGTCGACCAGTTGTAGACGTCCAGCACCTTGCCGGACAGGCGCGACTTCAGCCGGTAGTACCCGTCGCCCGAGTCGACGAACTGCCACTGCTGCTGGGCGCCGTCGTTGCGCGTCCACTGCACGATGCGGGCGCCGTCGGTGGTCGCGAGGTTGTAGACGTCGAGCGCCTTGCCGCTGCCGCGGTTGACGAGCACGTAGGACGCGTTCGTGTCGACGGTCGCGGCGGACGCGGCCGGTGCGGCGACGACCGCGAGGACGCTCGCCGCGGCGGCCGTGGCCGTCGCCACGAGGGCGGCGACCCAGCGCCGTCGTCCGCGTGCGGGCTGCGGGGCCCGGGGTGCACGTGCTGGTCTCATGGTGCTCTCCTTCGAGTCATCAGGGGACGGGCGCCGTCGGCGGGCGACGGCAGGGACCCGCGGTCTGCACCGGTGTAGGTCCCTCCGCGACCCTCGTCGGCCGCGGATTGTTAGCCTTAACATTGCCCGCCCGACGGGTCCGTTCCAAGCGGTTCGTCCCCTGGTTAAGCGTTTCGACGCGCGTTGGTGTGACGACGCGGGCCGCGCCGTCCGGTACCGCGCCGACTCTGCCGCCGGGAGCGGCGGCGCGGTCCGCCGGCACCTACCCTGTGCTTCGGCGCACGTCCGACCGGCGGGCGCCTCGGCACGGACGAAGGTGGCGGCGCGCATGCCCGGTGGACTCGCAGCACTCCTCGACGACGTCGCGGCGCTCGCGAAGCTCGCGGCGGCGTCCATCGACGACGTCGGCGCCGCGGCGGGCCGCGCGGGCGCGAAGGCCGCGGGCGTCGTCATCGACGACACCGCCGTGACCCCGCGCTACGTGCACGGCGTCACGGCCAACCGCGAGCTGCCGATGATCTGGGCCATCGCGCGCGGCTCGCTGCGCAACAAGCTCCTGTTCATCCTCCCCGCGGCCCTGCTGCTCAGCCAGTTCCTGCCGTGGCTGCTCACCCCGATCCTCATGGTCGGCGGCACGTACCTCGCGTTCGAGGGCGCGGAGAAGGTGTGGGAGGCGCTGCGCGGCAACAAGGCGGCGGAGCGGGCGGTCGCGGCCGTCGAGCAGGGCCCCGAGGCCGAGAAGAAGATGGTCGCGGGCGCCGTGCGCACCGACTTCATCCTGTCCGCCGAGATCATGGTCATCGCGCTCAACGAGGTCGCGGACCAGGCGTTCGTGGCCCGCGCCGTGTCCCTCGTGGTCGTCGCGCTCGCGATCACGGTGCTCGTCTACGGCGTCGTCGCGCTCATCGTGAAGATGGACGACATCGGCCTGCGGCTCGCGCGGACGCGCAGCGGTGCGGTCGCCGGCCTCGGGCGCGGGCTGGTCTCCGCGATGCCGAAGGTCATGGCGGTGCTGTCGACCGTCGGCATCGCGGCGATGCTGTGGGTCGGCGGGCACATCCTGCTCGTCGGCGTCGACGAGCTCGGCTGGCACGGCCTGTACGACGTCGTCCACCACCTCGAGGAGGCCGTGCACGGCGTCGAGGGCGTCGGCGGGTTCCTCGCCTGGCTCGTCAACACGCTCGCGTCCGCGCTGATCGGGCTCGTCGTCGGCGGCGTCGTCGCGCTGGTGGTCCACCAGATCCACAAGCGGCGGGGGCACGTGGCGCACTGAGGGACGGCGCCCGCGGGGACAGGGCGTCGCGGGACCGCCGTTCGGATCGCGCCGACGCCGCGGATGCCGTTCCCTGAGGCATGGCCGACGTCCGTGCATCGCCCGCGGTCCCCCCGAGCGAGCCCGAGCCGGAGATCGAGGACGCCTTCGACCGCCTCGTCGAGGAGGGCCAGGACCGGCTCTCGCGGCCCTGGCTGCCGCTGATCAGCACCGGCCTGCTCGGCGGCATCGACGTCGGCACGGGGGTGCTCGCCTACCTGGTCGTGCTCGAGCAGACCGACGACCACCTGCTGGCGGGGCTCGCGTTCTCCGTGGGGTTCGTCGCGCTGCTGCTCGCCCGCAGCGAGCTGTTCACGGAGAACTTCCAGGTGCCCGTCACGGCGGTCGTCGCACGCCGCGGCACGCTGAGCCAGCTGATGCGGCTCTGGGGCACCACGCTGCTCATGAACCTCGCCGGCGGCTGGGTGATGACCTGGCTGATCGTGCACGCGGTGCCCGCCGTCCGCGCGACCGCGGTCGAGGCCGGCGAGCACTTCGGCACCATGCCGCTGGACCTGGCGTCGTTCAGCTCGGCCGTGCTGGCGGGCGCCGTGATCACCCTGATGACGCGCATGCAGCACGCCACCGAGAGCATGGGCGTCAAGCTCGTGCCCGCCATCCTGTTCGGCGCCCTGCTCGCCGGCCCGCAGCTCTTCCACTCGGTGCTGGACTCGCTGCTCATGTTCTCCGCCCTGCACGTCGGCGCGGACTTCGGCTACACCGACTGGCTCGTCCGGCTCGGCTGGGCCGCGCTGGGCAACCTGGCGGGCGGTCTGGTCCTCGTCACGGCGATCCGGTTGCTGCGCGTGCCGCACCGGGTGGCGGAGGAGCGCCGGGAGGTCGACGAGGAGCGGTGACCGCGGCGCGGCGCACGGCGCGTGTCACACCCGGGCCGCCCGCGTCGTCGGTCCCGTGACGGCCGCCGACCGGGCGGCACCGAACGAGGAGGACCCATGGCCCGCATCGCCCCGCCCGCACGGCAGCGCCTGTCCACGCGGCTCGTCGCCGTCGCGACCCGTCGGATGTTCGGCCAGGTGATGGAGCCGGGCATGGTCACGGCGCACCACCGCGGTGTGTTCTGGTCGCAGCTCCTCGGCGAGTCGGTCCTGCTGAACGGGCGCCACCACCTCCCGGACCGGCTGCGGGACCTCGTGCAGCACCGCGTGGCCGTCGTCATCGGCTGCCCCTGGTGCATCGACTTCGGCGCGATGCTCGCGCTGCGCACCGGGATCAGCGCCGACGACCTGCTGGCCGTGCCGGAGTACGCGACGTCGACCCGCTTCAGCGACCTGGAGAAGCGCGCGCTCGCGTTCGCCGACGCGGCGACCGCCACCCCGCCGGAGGTCACCGACGACCAGGTCGCCGAGCTGCGCGCGCAGCTCGGCGACCTGGTCGTCGGT
>NZ_JBHUZW010000190.1:0-4294 GCF_042667215.1 Cellulomonas sp. NPDC057328
CAGGTGTCCGGCCGCGGGCCCGCGGGTGCTGCTGGTGGGGTGGTGCCCGGTGGGGCGAGAGGTCAGGCGAACGACCCGCCGCAGGCGCACGAGCTGCCGGCGTTCGGGTTGTCGATCGTGAAGCCCTGCTTCTCGATCGTGTCCGCGAAGTCGATGGTGGCGCCCTCGAGGTACGGCACGCTCATGCGGTCGACGACGACCTCGACACCGTCGAAGTCCTTGGTCGCGTCGCCGTCGAGCAGACGCTCGTCGAAGTACAGCTGGTAGATCAGGCCGGAGCACCCGCCGGGCTGCACCGCCACGCGCAGGCGCAGGTCGTCACGACCCTCCTGCTCGAGCAGCGTGCGCACCTTGTCGGCCGCCACGTCCGTGAGCTGGACGCCGTGGGTCGCGGTCTGCGTGGTCTCGCTCATGTCACTCCCGGTTCAGCCAGAGACGGTCCTCGACGGTGCAAACACCGTCGACCGGGCCGTTGTTCCCGCCCAGCGTACGCCCGCGGCGCGGCCGGACCGGCCCCCGTGCGCGCGTGGTGGGCGACGCGTCAGGCGGGCGACCAGGTGCGCGCCACCCGCGCCGTGCGGGCGGCCAGCGTGCCGGCGGGGTCGGCCAGCGCGGCGGCGACCTGCTCCGGGCCGTCCGCGACGGCGTAGGCGGCGGCGACGCCCGCGGCGGACAGCTCCCGGCGGCCCACGAGCACCTCGCCGGCGACGACCACGGTCGGCACCGCGAGCGGCAGCGCACGGGCAGCGACCTCCGCGACGACCTTGCCGTGCAGCGACTGCCAGTCGGTGCGTCCCTCCCCCGTGACGACGACGTCGTGCGCGGCGATCCGCGCCGGCAGGTCGACCGCGTCGGCGACGAGCGAGGCCCCGGGCAGCAGCCGGCCGCCGAGCAGCGCGACCGCGAAGCCCGTGCCGCCCGCGGCACCGGCGCCGGGCAGGCCGGTCCAGCGGTGCGCGCGCGCCTGCCCCGCGCCGGCGTCGCCCAGCAGCCCGGGCCGGACGTCGCCGGTACCCAGCGCCCCGGCGGCGGCGTGCGCGAACGCGCCGAGGGCGCGCTCGAGGTCCTGCGCCTGCTCGGGCGTCGCGCCCTTCTGCGGCGCGAACCCCGCCGACGCGCCCTGCAGGCCGAGCAGCGGCACGTCGACGTCGACGGCCGCGACGAGGTCGACGCCACGCAGGGCGTCGCGCAGCGCCGGCAGCCAGCGCAGGTCGTCGGGGCGCACGGCGCCGAGCCCGCCCCCGCCCGCACGCAGCACCCCGCCGGCCGCGGCGACGGCGTCCGGGCCGAGGAGGGCGTCGGCGAGCATCGCGAGCAGCCCGGCGCCGGCGTCGTTGGTCGCCGACCCGCCGAGCCCGACGACGACGCGCCGGGCGCCACCCGCGAGCGCCGCGGCGACGAGCTCGCCCACGCCGGCGCTCGTCGTGCGGGTGGGGTCGCGCCGGGCCGGGGGCACGAGGTCGAGCCCGAGGGCGTGCGCCGACTCGACGTAGGCGGTGGCGCCGACGCGCAGGACCGCCGCCGGCGCGCGGTCCCCCAGCGGCGCGGTGACGGTCACGGCGTCGACCGTGCCGCCCAGCGCACCCTGCAGGGTCGCGACGAAGCCGGGGCCGCCGTCGGCGAGGGGGCAGAGGTCGACGTCGTCGTGGGGTGCGCCCCGGTGCCACCCGGCGGCGAGCGCCTCGGCGGCCTGCACGGCGGTGAGCGAGGTCCCGAAGGAGTCGGGGGCGAGGAGGACGCGCACGGGGCGATGGTGGCACGCGCGGCCGCCGCCGCGGACGTCGCCTCGCGGGCGGGGCGGCGGGCGCTCGTCCCGGCGCCGGACGCCCCTCGGCAGGCGCGCGGGCCTGTGGGATCATGCCGCCGTGAGCCTGACCCTGCCCTCGACCGGCACGTTCACCGAGCCCGCGCCGTCCGCGCTGCTCCTGCTCGGGCGGGGCGCCGACCTGGCGTCCGAGCGGGGCGTGGAGTGCGCCGGCGCGCTGCCCGACCCGGCCGACCCCGCGCTCGTCGACCGGGCGCGTGCCGCCCGCGCCGCGCTGGGCGACCGCGCCTTCGTGCTCGGCCACCACTACCAGCGGGACGAGGTCATCGCGTTCGCCGACGTCACCGGCGACTCCTTCAAGCTGGCGCGCGAGGCCGCGGCGCGGCCCGAGGCCGAGTTCGTCGTCTTCTGCGGCGTGCACTTCATGGCGGAGTCGGCCGACATCCTCACGTCCGACGCGCAGCAGGTCGTGCTCCCCGACCTCGCCGCCGGCTGCTCCATGGCCGACATGGCGGCGATCGACCAGGTCGAGGACGCGTGGGACGTGCTGGTCGACGCGGGCGTCGCCGACGACACCGTGCCCGTCACGTACATGAACTCCACGGCGGCGATCAAGGCGTTCACGGGCCGGCACGGCGGCACGGTGTGCACGTCGTCGAACGCGCACGTCGCCCTGCGCTGGGCCTTCGACCGGGTCGGCGGGGTCGACGGGCGCGGCAAGGTCCTGTTCATGCCCGACCAGCACCTCGGCCGCAACACGGCGGTGCTCGCGCTCGGCCTGTCGCTCGACGACTGCGTCGTGTACGACCCGCGCAAGCCGGGCGGCGGGCTCACGACGCAGCAGCTGCGGGACGCCCGGATGATCCTGTGGCGGGGGCACTGCTCGGTGCACGGCCGGTTCTCGGCCCGCAACGTGGCCGACGTGCGGGCCGCGGTGCCCGGCGTCACGGTGCTCGTGCACCCGGAGTGCACGCACGACGTCGTCACCGCGGCGGACATGGTGGGCTCGACGGAGTACATCATCAAGGCCCTCGACGCGGCCGAGCCCGGCTCGTCGTGGGCGATCGGCACGGAGCTCAACCTGGTGCGCCGGCTCGCGCAGGCGCACCCGGAGCTGACGGTGCACTACCTCGACTCGACGGTCTGCTTCTGCTCCACGATGAACCGCATCGACCTCCCGCACCTCGTGTGGGCGCTCGAGGAGCTCGTCGCGGGCCGCGTGCCGAACCGCGTCGTCGTCGACGCCGACGACGCCCACTGGGCGCGCGTCGCCCTGGACCAGATGCTGGCGCTGCCGGGCCACTGACCCGGCCGACGGGGGGCGGACGGGATGAGCACGCAAGGACCGCTGCGGGTCGGGCTGCTCGTGTTCGACGGCGTGGAGGAGCTCGACGTCGTCGGTCCGTGGGAGGTGCTGGCCGCGTGGGCCGCGCACAGCGACCTGCGGCCGGAGGTGCTGACGTTCTCGGCCGACGGCGGCGGGGTCCGCTGCGCCCAGGGCCTGGGGCTGGTGCCGGACACCGGCGCCGCGGACGTCGGCCCGCTGCACGTGCTGGTGCACCCGGGCGGGCCCGGCACGCGCACGCTGCTGGCCGACCCCGGGCACCTCGCGTGGCTGCGCCGGGTGCGCGCGACGACGCCGCTGATGGCGAGCGTGTGCACGGGCGCGCTGGTGTACGCGGCGGCCGGGCTCCTCGCCGGCCGGCCCGCGACGACGCACCGGGACGCCCTCGACGCGCTGACGCGCGCGGACCCGAGCGTCCTCGTGGACGCGGAGGCGCGGTTCGTCGACGACGGCGACGTCGTCACGTCCGCCGGTGTCAGCGCGGGCATCGACATGGCGCTGCACCTGGTGACGCGCCTGGAGTCGGCCGGCGCCGCGCGCGCCGTGCGCCACGGCCTCCAGTACGACCCCGCACCGCCGGTCTGACCCGCGCCGGTAGCGTCGGGGCGTGACCCGCACGCTGCAGCTCGCCCTCGCCACCGCTCGTCCCCGGCCCGCCGTCCCCGGTCGCCACGCCCTCGAGCCGTCGGTGACGCGGCTGCGCGTGCGCGTCGCCGACCTCGACATCTACCGCCACGTCAACAACGGCGTGTACCTGCAGATGATGGACGTCGCCCGCACGAACTACCTCGCCGACCTCGGCGCGTTCGGGCTGCTCGCCGAGCGGGGGTGGTACCCGGTGGTCGCGGCGTCCACCGTGAGCTACCGCCGCTCGCTGACGTGGCGTCAGCGGTTCACGGTCACCACGCGCGTGGTCGGCTGGGACCAGCGCGTCGTGTACCTCGAGCAGGTGTTCGCGCGCGGCGAGGAGCACGTGGCCCGCGGCTGGGTCGCGGGCCGGTTCCTGTCGCGGCGGGGCGACCGCGTGCCCGCGCCGGACGTCGTCGCGCTGCTCGACCCCGAGATCTCCGCGGCACCCACACTGCCTGACGACGTCGCGGCGTGGGCACGCGCGGTCGACGTCGCGCACCGCTGACGGCCACGCGCACCGGCACGCGCACCCGCGCCGGCACGCGCACCGGCAC
>NZ_JBHUZW010000191.1:0-4117 GCF_042667215.1 Cellulomonas sp. NPDC057328
GCGGCGCGCCGCCGCCCGCACAGGTGGCAGTCTTGTCCGTCGGGCCCGCCGACCGGCGGGCCGGGGCGTCGACCCGGGAGCGTGGGTGCAGGTCTGGACGGAGCTGTCGCAGGTGCCGGCCGGCTGGGGCCGGTCGGTCGTCACGATCGGCAACTTCGACGGCGTGCACCGCGGCCACGTGGCGGTGCTGACGCGGATGGTCGCCGACGCGCGCGTCGCGGACGCGCACGCCGTGGCCGTGACGTTCACGCCGCACCCGCTCGCCGTGCACCGGCCCGACGACGCACCGCCGCGCCTGCTCGGGGACGCCGACCGGCTGGAGCTGCTCGGCGGCACGGGCCTCGACGCCGTGCTCCTCATCACGTACACCCTCGACTTCGCCCGCCAGTCCCCGGAGGAGTTCGTCCGCCGGTACCTCGTGGACGCGCTGCACGCGTCGACCGTCGTGGTCGGGCGCGACGTGCGGTTCGGCTGGCAGAACGCCGGTGACCTCACGACCATGCGGGCGCTGGGGGAGCGGTACGGCTTCACCGTCGAGGTGATCGACGACGTGACGCCGTCGGTCGCCGCGGACCCCGGCAGCCCCGAGGACCGGGCGGCCGACGCGCTGCGCCGGCGCTGGTCGTCGACCTGGGTGCGCGAGCTGCTCGCCGAGGGCGACGTGGTGCAGGCGGCACGCGTCCTCGGGCGCCCGCACCGGCTGCGGGGGACGGTCGTGCACGGTGACGCCCGCGGGCGCGAGCTCGGCTACCCGACGGCGAACCTCTCGCCCGGCACGGCGGGGATGGTGCCGGCCGACGGCGTCTACGCCGGCTGGCTGCGCCGCACGCGCCGCGCGGACGGCTCGGCGGTGGGGACCGACGACCCGGACCGCGTGCTGCCGGCCGCCGTGTCGATCGGCACGAACCCGACGTTCGACGGCGTGGAGCGGCGGGTCGAGGCGTACGTGCTCGACCGCACCGACCTCGACCTGTACGACGAGGAGGTCGTCCTCGACCTCGTCGAGCGGCTGCGCCCGACGGTCCGGTTCGACGGCGTCGACGCCCTGCTCGTGCAGATGGCGGCCGACGTGGAGGACGTCCGGCGCGTGCTGCACGGCTGACCGTGACGGCCCTGACCTGCGGTCGCGGGCGGGCGTGCTGCTAGACTGGTCGACGCCGTACGAACGGCCGCGGAACGAGAGAGCCCGGGTGGACATGCCCCGGCGCACCGCGCAACGAGAATCCTGAGGAGCACCGTGTCGCTCGACGCTGCCACGAAGCAGTCCATCATGGCCGAGTACGCCACCCACGAGGGCGACACCGGCTCGCCCGAGGTCCAGATCGCCGTCCTCACGCAGCGCATCAAGGACCTCACGGAGCACCTGAAGGAGCACAAGCACGACCACCACAGCCGCCGCGGCCTCCTGCTGCTGGTCGGCCGTCGTCGTCGCCTGCTGGGCTACCTGCAGAAGATCGACATCAACCGCTACCGCAGCCTGATCGAGCGGCTCGGCCTGCGTCGCTGACCTGCCTGCACCAGCCCGGACCGCACGGTCCGGGCTGGTCCTGCATCGGGGGTCGCCCACGGGCGGCCCCCGACGCGCAGGACCCGCACCACCCGTAGACGCACCACCCGCACGACGCGGCGCCCGCGGGCGTCGCCGCACCACCAGCACGGAACCACCGCGCCGACCCGCTTCGTCCGGTCCTCGGTAGTGGCCCCCGGGACGCACCACGCGTGCGGGGGCCTCGATCGAAGACCGCCGCGGTCTGGCCGGCGCCTTCGATGACAAAAGGAGGGCACCCGTGGAGGGTCCCGAGATCCAGTTCGCCGAGGCCACGATCGACAACGGTCGCTTCGGCACCCGCACCGTCCGCTTCGAGACCGGCCGCCTCGCCAAGCAGGCCGCCGGCTCCGCCGTCGCCTACCTCGACGACGACACGATGCTCCTGTCGGCCACGACGGCCGGCAAGCACCCGCGCGAGGGCTTCGACTTCTTCCCCCTGACGGTCGACGTCGAGGAGCGGCAGTACGCCGCCGGCAAGATCCCCGGCTCGTTCTTCCGCCGCGAGGGCCGTCCGTCGACCGACGCGATCCTGGCCTGCCGTCTGATCGACCGCCCGCTGCGCCCCCTGTTCGTCAAGGGCCTGCGCAACGAGGTCCAGGTCGTCGTCACGGTCATGTCGATCAACCCGGACGACGCGTACGACGTCCTCGCGATCAACGCCGCCTCCATCAGCACCCAGATCTCCGGCCTGCCGTTCTCCGGCCCGGTCGGTGCCGTGCGCATCGCGCTGATCGACGGCCAGTGGGTCGCGTTCCCGCGCTACACCGAGCGCGAGCGCGCCACGTTCGAGATCGTCGTGGCCGGCCGCGTCGTCGAGGGCGGCGACGTCGCGATCGCGATGATCGAGGCCGAGGCGCCGGAGAAGTCCTGGAACCTCATCAAGAACGAGGGCGGCGTCGCCCCCACCGAGGCCGTCGTGGCCGAGGGCCTGGAGGCGTCCAAGCCGTTCATCAAGGCCCTGGTCACCGCGCAGCAGGAGCTCGCGGCCCAGTCGGCCAAGGAGACGCGCGAGTTCCCGACGTTCCCGGACTACCAGGACGACGTGTTCGCCGCCGTCGAGCAGGCCGCCGCCGAGCGCCTGTCCGCCGCGCTGCAGATCGCGGGCAAGCAGGAGCGCGAGAACCGCCTCGACGAGATCAAGGGCGAGGTCCAGTCGGAGCTCGCCGGCCAGTTCGAGGGGCGCGAGAAGGAGGTGGGCGCCGCCTACCGCTCGCTGCAGAAGGCGCTCATCCGCCAGCGCATCCTCACCGACGGCTTCCGCATCGACGGCCGCGGCCTGCGGGACATCCGCACGCTCTCGGCCGAGGTCGAGGTGCTGCCCCGTGCGCACGGGTCCGCGCTGTTCGAGCGCGGTGAGACGCAGATCCTCGGCGTCACGACGCTGAACATGCTGCGCATGGAGCAGCAGATCGACTCGCTGTCGCCCGAGACGCGCAAGCGGTACATGCACCACTACAACTTCCCGCCCTACTCGACCGGTGAGACCGGCCGCGTCGGGTCGCCGAAGCGCCGCGAGATCGGCCACGGCGCGCTCGCCGAGCGCGCCATCGTCCCGGTCCTGCCGGCCCGCGAGGACTTCCCCTACGCGATCCGCCAGGTCTCGGAGGCGCTGGGCTCCAACGGCTCGACGTCCATGGGCTCGGTCTGCGCCGCGACGCTGTCGCTGCTCAACGCCGGCGTCCCGCTCCGCGCACCCGTCGCGGGCATCGCGATGGGCCTCGTCTCCGACACCGTCGAGGGTGAGACCCGCTACGCGGCCCTCACCGACATCCTCGGCGCCGAGGACGCGTTCGGCGACATGGACTTCAAGGTCGCGGGCACGCGCGAGTTCGTCACGGCGATCCAGCTGGACACCAAGCTCGACGGCATCCCGGCGTCCGTCCTGGCCGGCGCGCTGACGCAGGCCAAGGAGGCGCGCCTCGCGATCCTCGACGTCATCGCCGAGGCGATCGACGTCCCGGACGAGATGAGCCCGTTCGCGCCGCGCGTCATCACGGTGAAGGTGCCGGTCGACAAGATCGGCGAGGTCATCGGCCCGAAGGGCAAGATGATCAACCAGATCCAGGAGGAGACCGGCGCCGACATCTCCATCGAGGACGACGGCACGGTCTACATCGGCGCGACGGACGGCCCGTCCGCCGAGGCCGCGCGGGCCGCGATCAACGCGATCGCGAACCCGCACATGCCCGAGGTCGGCGAGCGTTTCGTCGGCACCGTGGTCAAGACGACGACGTTCGGCGCGTTCATCTCGCTCTCGCCCGGCAAGGACGGTCTGCTGCACATCTCACAGATCCGCAAGCTGGTCGGCGGCAAGCGCGTCGAGAACGTCGAGGACGTCGTCAAGATCGGCCAGAAGGTCCAGGTCGAGATCGGCGAGATCGACCCGCGCGGCAAGCTGTCGCTGCACGCGGTCGTCGACGAGGCCGAGGCCGGCGCCGAGGGCGAGAACGCGGCGGACGAGACCGCCGCCGCCGACGCCTGACCGTGCCGCAGGACCTCCCGCTCGTCGCCCCGGCCACGCCGGGGTCCGAGCTCGTCGTCGGGCAGGACGGTGGGGCGCGCGTGCGC
>NZ_JBHUZW010000192.1:0-3819 GCF_042667215.1 Cellulomonas sp. NPDC057328
GGTCCCTCGGGGACCGGACCGCCGCGCCGCGTCGTGCCGGCGGGGGTCGTGCCGACGGTGGTCGTGCTCGCGGGGGTCGTGCCGACCGTGGCGGGACTCACCCCGGCGTCCGGGCGGCGGGCGCCTACCCTGGACGGATGCGCTGCGCCTACTTCGACGCGGGCGTGTGCGGGTCGTGCACGCTCCTCGCGCAGCCGTACCCGGCGCAGGTCGCCGACAAGGAGCGGCGCGTGCGCGTGCTGCTCGGCGACCCGGCCGGGCTGGCGTGGCTGCCGCCCGTCACCAGCGCCGAGGCGGGCTTCCGCAACAAGGCGAAGATGGTCGTCGCCGGCACGGCCGACGCGCCGACGCTCGGCATCCTCGACGCGCACGGCCACGGCGTCGACCTGCAGGGCTGCCCCCTGTACCCGGCGCCGCTCTCGGACGCGTTCGCGCCCCTCGCCGCGTTCGTCGTGCGCGCCGGGCTGACGCCGTACGACGTGCCCGCGCGGCGCGGCGAGCTCAAGCACCTGCTCGTCACCGTCAGCCCCGACGGCGAGCTCATGGTGCGCTTCGTGCTGCGCAGCACCGAGGCGCTCGCGCGCGTGCGCAAGCACCTCCCGTGGCTGCGGGAGCAGGTGCCGGCGCTGGCCGTGGCGTCGGTCAACGTGCAGCCCGCGCACGCCGCCGTGCTCGAGGGTGACCGCGAGGAGGTGCTGACCGGGCGCACGACCCTGCGGATGCACGTCAACGGGCTCGACCTGCACCTGCGGGCGCGCAGCTTCTTCCAGACCAACACCGAGGTCGCCGCGGCGCTGTACCGGCAGGCGACCGCGTGGGCGGACGAGGTCGCCCCGGCCACGGTCTGGGACCTGTACTGCGGCGTCGGCGGGTTCGCGCTGCACATGGCCCGGCCGGGCCGCACGGTGGTCGGGGTCGAGACGAGCGCCGAGGCGGTCGCGAGCGCCGAGCAGTCCGCGCGCGAGGCCGGGCTGACCGGCACGCGCTTCCTGGCCGGCGACGCGACGGCGTTCGCGCTCGCGGCGGACACGGCGCCCGACCTCGTCGTCGTGAACCCGCCGCGCCGCGGCCTGGGCGAGCCGCTGAGCCGCTGGCTCGAGGCGTCCGGGGTCCGGCGGGTCCTCTACTCGTCGTGCCACGCCGCGTCGCTGGCGCGCGACCTCGCGGCCATGCCGTCCCTGCGGCCCCGGCGCGCGCAGGTGCTCGACATGTTCCCGCACACCGGCCACTACGAGGTGCTGACGCTGCTCGAGCGGGACTGACGCCCGGGGGTGCGCGTGACGCAGGTCCCGGAATGCCCCGGGCGCCCGCCGCGGTTGGCACCGACGTGACCGCGCTCTCCGTGCTCGACCTCGTCCCCGTCCGCGCCGACCAGACCACCGCCGACGCGCTGGCCGCCACGCTGGCGCTCGCCCGCGTCGCCGACGAGGTGGGCGCCCGCCGGTACTGGGTCGCCGAGCACCACAACATGCCCGCCGTCGCCGCGACGAACGCCCCGCTGCTGATGGGCATCATCGCCGCCGCCACGACCCGGCTGCGCGTCGGGTCGGGCGGCGTCATGCTGCCCAACCACTCGCCGCTCGTCGTCGCCGAGCAGGTGGCGCTGCTGGAGGCGGCGTACCCCGGTCGCGTCGACGTCGGCATCGGCCGGGCGCCCGGGTCGGACCCGGTCACGAGCCACCTGCTGCGCCGCGGCCAGCAGTCGGACGGCGTCGACACGTTCGACGACGACGTCGCGACCCTGCGCGCGCTCGTGCGCCCGCAGGGGGTCGAGGTCCGCGTCGGGTCGAGCACCTACCCGCTGCGCGCGACGCCGCGCGCCACGACCGTGCCGCAGCTGTGGCTGCTCGGCTCGTCGACGTACTCGGCGCAGCTCGCGGGGCGGCTCGGGCTGCCGTACGTGTTCGCGCACCACTTCGCCGGGCGCGGGACGGGCGAGGCCGTCCGCCTGTACCGCGACACCTTCGTGCCGTCGGACGAGCTCGCCGAGCCGCGCACGATCGCGGTCGCGAACGTCGCGGTCGCGCCGACCGCCGAGGAGGCGCGCCGGCTCACGCTGCCGCAGGTGCGCACGATGTGGCGGCTGCGCTCCGGCCAGCCGCTCGCCCCGCAGGAGCTCGTCGAGGACGCGGAGGAGAACCCGCTGCCCGCCGCCGCCGAGCCGCTGCTCGCCACGCTGAGCGAGTCGTGGATCGTCGGCGACCCGGCGTCCGCGGCCGCGCAGGTGCGGGACCTGGCCGGGTGGCTCGGCACCGACGAGCTCATGGTCTCGCCCGTCACGGGCGCGTTCCGCGGCACGCCGGCCGACCGTTCGCCGGCGCGCGAGGAGACGCTGCGGCTGCTGGCCGACGCGCTGCGCTGACGGGTCGCGCGCTGCCGGCGCCGCCGGGCGCGGGCCCGCGGCCCGGCGGGTGTCGGCGACCGTCGCTAGCCTGCCCGGATGAGCGAGCCCGCGGCACCGTCCCTGCGTGACCTCGCGGCGCCCGGCGGGCGCGTCGGCCCCCTGTGGGTCGTCGCGCGCGGCTCCGGGCGCCCGCTCGTGCTGCTGCACGGCAACGGCGAGGACCACCACGTGTTCGACCGGCTCCTGCCGTCGCTCGGGCGCGGGCGCACGCTCGTCGGCGTCGACTCGCGCGCGCACGGCCGGTCCCCGCGCGGCGACGGCCCGCTGACCACCGTCTCCCTGGCGGACGACGTCGCCGTCGTGCTCGACGCGCTGGGCCTGCGGGACGTCGACGTGCTGGGCTTCAGCGACGGCGGGAACGTGGCGCTCGAGCTCGTGCTGCGCCGGCCCGAGCTGGTCGGGCGCCTCGTCGTCGTGGGGGCGAACCTCTTCCCGGCCGGGATGACGCGCGCGACGCTGGTGCCGACCGTGGCCGCCGTGCGTGTCCTGCGTGCCGCGTCGCGGGTGCTCCCGGCGCTCGCCGGCGCGGCGGAGCGGACGGCCCTGATGACCGAGCACCCGCAGATCGACCCTGCCGACCTCGCCCGCGTGCACGTCCCGGTGCTGGTCGTGGTGGGGGAGCGGGACGCGGTCCGGCCCGAGCACACGGCCCTGATCGTCGACGCGCTGCCCGACGCGCGCCTCGCCGTCGTCCCGCGCGCCGGGCACTTCCTCCCGGTGCGGCGCCCGCACGAGCTCGCCGCGCTCGTCGAGGGCTTCCTGCGCTGACGCACCCGCCGTCGGGCACCGCCGCCGCGTCCCGTTGGGCCGTTCGGATGGATCGCGCCCCGTCCGGGGGACGAAAACGTGCAATACCGACATCGGGCGAGCGTCCAGCGCTACGTTGCGCGCCATGCTCACCGCACTCACCACGACCGACACCGCCGCCGCTGCCGCGGGCGCCGGCGTCGGCTCCCTCATCGGTCTCGTCCTCGGCGTCGTCCTCGTCGGGCTGCCGCTCTACGGCATCTTCACCAAGGCCGGCGAGGACGGCTGGAAGGGCTTCGTCCCGATCCTCAACACGATCGTGCTGCTCAAGATCGCCGGGCGACCGCTCTGGTGGATCCTGCTCCTGCTCGTCCCGGTCGTGAACGTCGTCGTCGCGATCATCCTGTGGAACGACGTCGCGAAGTCCTTCGGCCACGGCACCGGCTTCACCGTCGGCCTCGTGCTGCTCCCGCTGATCTTCCTCTACGTCCTCTGGCTCGACGGCAGCACCTACCGCGGCCCGGCCGCGGCGCAGGTCACGGCGAGCCCCGCCGTCGCCTGACCCGCACGCACCAGCACCGGCACGCACCCAGCACCGGCACGCACCCAGCACCGGCACGCACCCAGCACCGGCACGCACGGCCCGGTCGCCCCGCGCGGGGCGACCG
>NZ_JBHUZW010000193.1:0-3717 GCF_042667215.1 Cellulomonas sp. NPDC057328
GCCGGCGTCGTCGCGTGCGGGCACGTGGGGGAGGATCGGGGCATGTCTCCGCGCCGCCGCACCGACCCCGCCGACGGCCGGGCCGCGCTCGCCGCCTGGCGGGCCGCACCGGACGCCGCCGCCGTCCGCGACCGCCGCACGGCCGTGCGGTTCACGCTCGAGGAGCTCGCCGACGTCGCGCCGGGCAACGCCGTGGAGGTCCGCGTGCCGCCCGACGGCGCCGTCCAGGCCGTCGAGGGGCCCCGGCACACGCGCGGCACCCCGCCGAACGTCGTCGAGACCGACCCGGCCACGTGGCTCGCGCTCGCCACGGGCGGCACCACGTGGGCGGACGCGCTGGCCGCCGGCCGCGTGCACGCGTCGGGGGAGCGCGCCGACCTGTCCGCGCTGCTGCCCCTGCAGGCCGCCCGCGAGCGGTGACGCCGGGCGGCCCTCGCCTAGGATCGCGGGGTGCCCGAGCCCCACGCAGACGACGACCTCCCCGCCCGCGGGCGACCCGCGGGCGACGTGCCGCCCGGCCCGTCCGGCGACGCGCCGCAGGAGCCGTCGGCCGTGCCGGCCGCGCCCCCGTCCGAGGCGGAGCTCGAGCGCGTCGCGACGCCCGCGACCGTGCGGCGGGCGCCGCGCTACCGGTCGTTCATGGTCGCCGGGGCGCTGCTCGGCGCGGTCGTCGGTCTGGTGCTGGCGCTCGTGCTCGCCGACGGCGACGCGTCCGGCGGCGGTGGCGGCATGCTCCCGTTCCTCGACGGCGTGAGCGGCGTGCGGGCGCTGTCGACGCTGACCGGCGCGGTCGTCGGCACGTTCGCCGGCGGGCTGGCCGCCGTGCTGGCCGACCGGCGCAGCACGCGCGCGCGGCGCTGAGGCGCGGCCGGCGCGTCGGCGCGTCCGGCCACGGGACGGGCTCCGCCTCGCCGGACGAGGTGTGCCACCATGGTCGTGTGGCCCCCCGCGCAGACGGACGTCTCAACCACGACCTCCTTCCCGGCGAGAAAGGCCCGCAGGACGCCTGCGGCGTCTTCGGCGTCTGGGCACCCGGCGAGGAGGTCGCCAAGCTCACCTACTTCGGCCTCTACGCGTTGCAGCACCGCGGGCAGGAGTCGGCGGGCATCGCGACCTCGAACGGCCAGCAGCTGCTCGTCTACAAGGACATGGGGCTGGTGTCCCAGGTCTTCGACGAGACGGCGCTGAACGCTCTGCAGGGGCACATCGCCATCGGGCACGCCCGCTACTCGACGACCGGCGGGTCGACGTGGGAGAACGCGCAGCCGACGCTCGGCGCGACCGCCGGCGGCACCGTCGCGCTCGGCCACAACGGCAACCTCACCAACTCCGCCGAGCTCGTGCAGCTCGTCGAGGAGCGGTACGGGCCGCAGCGCCGCGGCGAGCTCGCGCGCGGCAACACGACCGACACGGCGCTCATCACGGCGCTGTTCGCCGGCGACCCGGACCACACGCTGGAGTCCACGGCGCTCGAGGTGCTCCCGCGCCTGCGCGGCGCGTTCAGCCTCGTCTTCATGGACGAGCGGACGCTGTACGCCGCCCGGGACCCGCAGGGCGTGCGCCCGCTCGTGCTCGGCCGCCTGGAGCGCGGCTGGGTCGTCGCGTCGGAGACGCCGGCGCTCGACATCGTGGGTGCGTCGTTCGTGCGCGAGGTCGAGCCGGGCGAGTTCATCGCGATCGACGCCGACGGCCTGCGCTCGCAGCGGTTCGCGCCCGTCGACCGCGCCGGGTGCGTGTTCGAGTACGTCTACCTCGCGCGCCCCGACACCTCCATCAACGGGCGCTCGGTGCACGCGGCGCGCGTCGCCATGGGCCGGCGCCTCGCGCAGGAGCACCCGGTCGAGGCGGACCTCGTCATCCCGGTGCCCGAGTCCGGCACGCCCGCGGCGGTCGGCTTCGCTGCCGCGTCGGGCATCCCGTTCGGGCAGGGCCTGACCAAGAACGCGTACGTCGGCCGCACGTTCATCCAGCCGTCGCAGACGCTGCGCCAGCTCGGCATCCGGCTCAAGCTCAACCCGCTGCGCGACGTGATCCGCGGCAAGCGGCTCGTCGTGGTGGACGACTCGATCGTGCGCGGCAACACCCAGCGCGCGCTCGTGCGGATGCTGCGGGAGGCGGGCGCCGCCGAGGTGCACGTGCGCATCAGCTCACCACCCGTGAAGTGGCCGTGCTTCTACGGCATCGACTTCGCCTCGCGCGCCGAGCTCATCGCCAACGGGCTCGCGGTCGAGGAGATCGGCGCGTCGCTCGGCGCCGACTCGCTCGGGTACATCTCCGAGGAGGGCATGATCGAGGCGACCGAGCAGCCGGCGTCGCAGCTGTGCACCGCGTGCTTCAGCGGCCGGTACCCGATCGAGCTGCCGTCCGGCGAGCAGCTCGGCAAGCACCTGCTCGAGCAGAACCAGCTGCCCCTCGGCGCGCCCGAGGACGGCCTGCTGTCCATCGTCCCGACGGCCGGTGGCGCGAGCGCGCTGGAGCACCCGTGAGCGCCGCGACGCAGCCCGTGACGTACGCGTCGGCGGGCGTCGACACCGAGGCCGGCGACAAGGCCGTCGAGCTGATGAAGGACGCGGTGCGCGCGACGCACGGCCCGCAGGTGCTGGGAGGCGTGGGCGGGTTCGCCGGCCTCTTCGACGCCAGCGCGCTCACGGCCTACCGCCGACCGCTGCTGGCGACCTCCACGGACGGCGTCGGCACGAAGGTCGCGATCGCGCAGGCCCTCGACGTGCACGACACGATCGGGTTCGACCTCGTCGGCATGGTCGTCGACGACATCGTCGTGGTGGGCGCTAAGCCCCTCTTCATGACCGACTACATCGCCTGCGGCCGCGTCGTCCCGGAGCGGATCGCCGACGTGGTCCGCGGCATCGCGGCCGCGTGCTCGGTGGCCGGCACGGCGCTGGTCGGCGGCGAGACCGCCGAGCACCCCGGCCTGCTCGGCCCCGACGAGTACGACGTGGCCGGCGCCGCGACCGGCGTGGTCGAGGCCGACGGCCTCCTCGGCCCGGAGCGCGTGCGCGCGGGCGACGTCCTCGTCGCCCTCGGGTCGTCCGGCCTGCACTCCAACGGCTACTCGCTGGTGCGCCGCGTCGTGCAGGTCGCCGGCTGGGGCCTCGAGCGGCACGTCGACGCCCTCGGTCGCACCCTCGGCGAGGAGCTGCTCGAGCCGACCCGCGTGTACGCCGCCGACTGCCTCGCGCTGGTCGACGCGTTCGGTGCTGATCGCGTGCACGCGTTCAGCCACGTCACGGGCGGCGGGCTCGCCGCCAACGTCGCGCGCGTGCTGCCGGCGGGCCTCGTGGCCGACGTCGAGCGCGGCGCCTGGGACCTGCCGGCGGTGTTCGGCCTGGTGCAGCAGCTCGGCCAGGTGCCGTGGGGCGACCTCGAGGCGACGCTCAACCTCGGTGTCGGCATGGTGGCGATCGTCGCGCCCGACGTCGCCGACGCGGTGCAGCGGGCCGCCCGCGACCGCGGGCTGCCCGCGTGGGTGCTGGGCACGGTCCGCGCCGCCGCCCCCGACGACGCCGCCTCGCCCGACGTCGTGGCCGGCACGAAGGGCGTGCAGGGCGGTGCCGTGCGGATGCACGGCACCTACCGCGCCGGCTGACGGCGCGCGGCGTCCGAGGGGTCACGTCCGGTCGGGACGTCAGCCGCGGTGCCGCCGCGGCGGCCCGCGGCCCGCGGCTCGGGGCACCCCGGGCACGCGCTCACGGCGCG
>NZ_JBHUZW010000194.1:0-3571 GCF_042667215.1 Cellulomonas sp. NPDC057328
GCCGAGGGCCCGGCACCTCCACGGTGCCGGGCCCTCGTCGCGTCGTGCGGCGCTCAGTGCGCGTCGTCGTACGCCTGCTTGACCTCCGCCGAGATGCGGCCGCGCTCGGAGACCTGGTAGCCGTTCTCCTTGGCCCACTCGCGGATCTCCTGCGCCTCGTTGGCGCGCGCCGAGCGCGACGACGACGAGCCCGACGAGGACCGGCCCGACGAGCGGCCGGAGGAGGAGCGCCCGCCGACCCGGCGCGCGTGGCCGACCCACGTGCCGAGGGCGTCGCGGAGCTTGGCGGCGTTCTCGGTCGTCAGGTCGATCTCGTAGGTCACGCCGTCGAGACCGAACGTGACGGTCTCGTCGGCCGTGCCGCCGTCGACGTCGTCGACCAGCAGGACCTGAACCTTCTGCGCCATTGAGTTCTCCCAGGCAATTATCGGACGTGCTGACGCGCTCAGCGTGTCACCGACTATTCCGGCGCGTCAAACGCTCGCCCGACTATTCTCAGGATTCCTCGGCCGCGCCCGGTCCGGCCGCCGCCTCGTTCTCCATGCGCGCGAGCGCCTGCCGTTCCGAACGGTCGGCGTTGACGATGGCGCGCATGGCGAACCAGAAGATCAGACCGACGCCGATCGACGGCAGCAATGCGGCGAGAACGCCACCCCAGTCGTCCATGGTCACCTTCCTCGCAATGACAGGGTCATACCTGCGGCTTCACGAGCGGGAAAAGGATCGTGTCACGGATGCCGTGACCGGTCATCGCGATGAGCAGCCGGTCGATGCCCATGCCCATGCCGCCCGACGGGGGCATCGCGTGCTCCATCGCGGCGAGGAAGTCCTCGTCGATCCGCATGGCCTCGTCGTCGCCGCGGGCCGCGAGCAGCGCCTGCGCCTCGAACCGCTGCCGCTGCACCACCGGGTCCACCAGCTCGGAGTAGGCCGTGGCCAGCTCCATGCCGCGCACGTACAGGTCCCACTTCTCGACCAGGCCGCGCTCCGTGCGGTGGTCGCGGGTGAGCGGCGAGGTCTCGACCGGGAAGTCACGCACGAACGTCGGCGCCCACAGCGTCGAGCCGACATGGTGCTCCCACAGCTCCTCGACCATCTTGCCGTGGTTGCGGCTGGCCGGCGCGAGCTCGATCTCCGCCTTCTCGAGCAGCGCGAGCAGGTGCTCGTCCGCGGTGTCGTGCGTGATCTCCTCGCCGAGCGCCTCCGACAGCGAGCCGTACATCGTCAGCGCCGTCCACTCGCCGCCGAGGTCGTACTCGGAACCGTCCGCGAGCGTGACGACGGTGGTGCCGAGCGCGTCCCGCGCCGCCGTCTGCACGAGGTCCTGCGTGAGCGCCGCCATGGTGTCGTAGTCGCCGTACGACTCGTACGCCTCGAGCATCGCGAACTCCGGGGAATGCGTCGCGTCGACGCCCTCGTTGCGGAAGTTGCGGTTGATCTCGAAGACCTTCTCGACGCCGCCGACGGCGGCCCGCTTGAGGAAGAGCTCCGGCGCGATGCGCAGGTACAGGTCGATGTCGAACGCGTTCATGTGCGTCTCGAACTGGCGCGCCGCGGCCCCCTCGGGGCGCACCTGCAGCATCGGGGTCTCCACCTCGAGATATCCCCGCCGCCAGAAGTTCTCGCGCACGGAACGCACGACGGCCGCGCGCAGGCGCACCATGTCCCGCGCGCCGGGCCGCACGATCAGGTCGACGTACCGCTGCCGGACGCGCGCCTCCTCGGAGAGCTCCGCGCCCTCGTAGAGGTTCGGCAGCGGGCGGATCGCCTTGGCGGCCATGCGCCACTCGTCGGCCATGACGCTGAGCTCACCGCGGCGCGACGCGATCACGCGGCCGTGCACGTACACGTGGTCGCCCAGGTCGACGTCGGTCTTGAAGGCGGCGAGCGCCTCGGCGCCGACCTCCTTCTCGCTGAGCATCGCCTGGAGGCGGTTGCCGGCGCCGTCCTGCAGCGTCGCGAAGGCCAGGCGGCCCGTCACGCGCAGGAACACGACGCGGCCCGCGAGGCCGACCACGTCGTCCGTCTCGGTGCCGGGCTCGAGGTCCGGGTACGCCGCGCGGACGTCCGCGATCGTGTGCGTGCGCGGCACGCCGACCGGGTACGGCTCGACGCCGGCGGCCAGGAGCCGCTCACGCTTGGCGCGGCGGACCTGGATCTGCTCGGGGACGTCGTCGGCGGGCACCGGGCGGTCGGCGGGCACCGTGTCGTTCGAGGGCACCGTGGGGTCGGCGGGCGTGGCGGTCACCGGCCAATCGTACGGGCGCGGGGGCCGCCGCCCCGGCGCCCGGCGGCGCACGTGCGGGACGTCACGGCCGTCGCCGGGTCGGACCGTGCCGGGCGACGGTCCGGCGGGCCGCGGCGCCGTCGACGCGGGCGGCTCAGGGCTCCGCGCGGAGGTCCAGCGCCACGTCGAGGATCGGCGACGAGTGCGTCAGCGCGCCGACGGAGAGGTAGTCGACGCCCGTCGCGGCGACCGCGGCGGCGCGGTCGAGCGTCAGGTTGCCCGTCGCCTCGAGGTCGACGTGCCCCGTGGCGGCCGCCCGCGCGCGCACCCGGGCGACCGTGCCGCGCAGCGTCGCGTCGTCCATGTTGTCGAGCAGGAGGAAGTCGGCGCCCGCGTCGAGCGCCTCGTCGGCCTGCTCCGGCCGGTCGACCTCGACCTGCACGGCCACGTCGGGGAACGCCGCGCGGACCGCCGCGACGGCACCGGCCACCGAGCCGGCCGCCACCACGTGGTTGTCCTTGACCATCGCGACGTCGTGCAGGCCCATGCGCTTGTTCGTGCCGCCGCCGCAGCGCACCGCGTACTTCTCGAGCGCGCGCAGGCCCGGCGTGGTCTTGCGGGTGTCGAGGACCTGCGCGCCGGTGCCCGCGAGCGCGTCGGCCCAGCGTCGGGTGTGCGTCGCGACCCCGGACGCGCGGCTGACCAGGTTGAGCAGCGTGCGCTCCGCGACGAGCAGCACCTGCACGGGCCCGGTGAGGCGCCCGACGACGTCTCCCGCACGCACGCGCGTGCCGTCGGGGACGTGCCACGTCGCCTCGGGCACCGGCAGGCGGAGGCGGTCGGCGACCTGGGCGAGCACCTCCGCCACGACGACCAGCCCGGCGACGACGCCGTCGGCGCGGGCCGCGACGTCGGCGGTGCCGCGGGCGGCCGCGTCGACCGTCGCCTGCGTCGTGACGTCCCGGCCGGGCGCCGTGCCGAGGTCCTCGTCGAGGGCGGTCGCCACCAGGCGGGCGACCGCGGCGGCGTCGGGTCCGGGGTCACCGGGCAGGCAGGGGTCCGTCGACGTGGTCACGGGCGGCACGCTAGCGCGCCGCCCGGCCACCGGGCCGCGGCGTCCGGATGCGCCGGACCGACCGCTCCCCGATCCCCGCGCACGACCTCGGACCGGCCCTTGCGCAGCATCCGGGTCACGCATCGCTGCACGACGGCCGGTTCGTCGCCCGGCCGGGACCGGGTGGAGGCGAGGCGGGCCCGGGCACGAAGGAGCCCCACGGGCCGCCGGGGGGACCGGCCCGTGGGGCTCGTCGTGGTGCGGGGCGCCGTGCGCCGGCGGCCCCGCAC
>NZ_JBHUZW010000195.1:0-3496 GCF_042667215.1 Cellulomonas sp. NPDC057328
TGGTACTGCACTCGCCAGGGTGTGGGAGAGTAGGACGCCGCCGGACAACCATTCCACGAAGGCCCACCCGACAACGGGTGGGCCTTCGTGCGTTCCAGGCCCACCCGAGTACGGGTGGGCCTTCGTGCGTTCCAGGCCCGACCGAAGACGGGCGAGCCTGCGTGCGTCCTGGCCCGAGCATGGAGGGCACACAAGGGCGTGAGAAAGGCCCGCACGCGGTGCGTGCGGGCCTTCCCGTGCTCTCCGTGGGTCCTCGGGAACGAGGCCCCACCTGCGCTCGTGCTGCCGGTCAGTCGTCCTCGGCGACGAACACGACGACCCCGAGCGGGGGGACACGCACCTGCGCGGAGTACGGCCGGCTGTAGTGCTCGACCGGCTCGGCCTCCACGCCGCCGAGGTTGCCGACGCCGGAGCCGCCGTACACCTCTGCGTCCGAGTTGAACGCCTCCCGCCACCGGCCGCCGTGCGGCAGCGGCAGGCGGTAGCCCTCGTGCGGCACACCCGCGAAGTTCACGACCACCGCGACCGTCGGGGTGTCGACCCCCTTGCGGAGGTACGCCAGCAGGTTGAGGTCGGCCTCGTCGGACGCGAGCCACTCGAAGCCGTCGGGCGTGTGGTCGAGCTGCCACAGCGCCGGCGTCGCACGGTAGAGCGCGTTGAGGTCCTGCACCGCGCGCTGCACGCCGTGGTGCGAGTTGTCGTCGAGCGTGTACCAGTCGAGGGACCGCGCCTCGGCCCACTCGTGCTGCTGGGCGAACTCCTGGCCCATGAAGAGCAGCTGCTTGCCGGGGTGCGTCCACTGGTACCCGAGCAGCGTGCGGACGCCGGCGAGCTTCTGCCAGTGGTCACCGGGCATGCGCTCGTACAGCGAGCCCTTGCCGTGCACGACCTCGTCGTGGCTGATCGGCAGGACGAAGTGCTCCGAGTACGCGTACACCATCGAGAACGTGATCTCGTGGTGGTGGTAGCGACGGTTGATCGGCGCCTCGCGCAGGTAGCGCAGAGTGTCGTTCATCCAGCCCATGTTCCACTTCAGGCCGAACCCGAGGCCGTTGCCGGAGGTGGGCGCCGTGACGCCCGGCCAGGCGGTCGACTCCTCGGCGATCATCATGACGCCGGGGGTGCGGCGGTAGGAGGTCGCGTTCGCCTCCTGCAGGAAGGAGATGGCCTCGAGGTTCTCGCGCCCGCCGTACACGTTGGGCCGCCACTGACCCGGCTGGCGGGAGTAGTCGAGGTACAGCATCGACGCGACGGCGTCGACGCGCAGGCCGTCGACGTGGAACTCCTCGAGCCAGTACGTGGCGTTCGCGACGAGGAAGTTGCGCACCTCGGAACGGCCGAAGTTGAAGACGTACGTGCCCCAGTCGGGGTGCTCGCCCAGCAGGGGGTCCGGGTGCTCGTAGAGCGGCGTGCCGTCGAACTGCGCGAGCGCCCACTCGTCCTTCGGGAAGTGTGCGGGCACCCAGTCGAGGATGATCCCGATACCGGCCTGGTGCAGGCAGTCCACGAGGTAGCGGAAGTCGTCGGGGTGGCCGAACCGCGCGGTCGGGGCGAAGTACGACGACACCTGGTATCCCCACGAGCCACCGAAGGGGTGCTCTGCCACGGGCAGCAGCTCGACGTGCGTGAAGCCCATCTCGACGACGTAGTCGGTGAGCTGGTGCGCGAGGTCGCGGTAGGACAGGCCCTGCCGCCACGACCCGAGGTGCACCTCGTAGATGCTGACCGGCCCGGCGTGCGGGTCCCGGCCGCCGCGCTGCTCGAGCCACGCGTCGTCGCCCCACGTGTAGCGGGACTCGACGACGACGGACGCGGTGGCCGGCGGCACCTCGGTGGCCTTCGCCATCGGGTCGGCCTTCTGCCGCCACGACCCGTCGGCGCCGAGGATCTCGAACTTGTAGCGGGCGCCGGACGCGACGCCCGGCACGAAGACCTCCCACACGCCGCTGTCGCCGAGCGAGCGCATGGCGTGCGTGGCGCCCTGCCAGTGGTTGAAGTCCCCGACGACGCGCACGGCGCGGGCGTTCGGGGCCCAGACGGCGAACGACGTGCCGCTGACCTCCCCGAGGGTGCCGGGGTACGTGTGCGTGTTCGCGCCGAGGACGTCCCACAGCTGCTCGTGCCGGCCCTCGCGCAGGAGGTGGCGGTCGAGCTCGCGCACGGTGGGCAGGAACCGGTAGGGGTCGTCGGCCGTCGACGCGGTGCCGTCGTAGGTCACCTCGAGGCGGTAGTCCGGCACGTCCGTGCCCGGCAGGACCGCGACCCAGATCCCGTCCTGCTCGTGCACCGCGTCGGTGCGGCCGTCGCCCGTCACGACGACGACACGGTCCGCCAGCGGGCGCAGCGTGCGGACCGTGACGCCGCCGTCCCCGACGTGGGGACCGAGCACGCCGTGCGGGTCGTAGTGGGTTCCCGCGGCGACGGCGCGCAGCGTGTCGGCGTCGACGGGGACCGGTGTGGGTTCAGCCGCACTCATGTGCCTACCCAATCACTGCACGGGCGACCGCGCAGGTGGGACGGGGTTCGTCGCGGCAGTGCCGCGACGTGGCGTGCGGGGGCCGCGGGCGCCGGCTCAGCGGGACCGGCGCGCCGTGCTGCCGCGCGCGACGAGCCGCGGGAGCGGGGCCGTGGAGCTGGTGGGACGGCCGGACGCCAGCAGGTTGAGCACCGAGTCGGCGACCTGCACGCCCATCGCGTGCACGTCGAGGCTCATCGCCGACAGCGGCGGGTGCGAGAGGCGGCACAGGGCCGAGTCGTCCCACGCCAGCAGCGAGACGTCCGCGGGGACGGACAGGCCGAGCTCGTGCGCGACGCCCAGGCCCGCGACGGCCATGACGTCGTTGTCGTACACGATGGCCGACGGCGCGTTGCCGCGGCCCAGGAGCGCCCGCGTGGCACGCGTGCCCGACTCCTCGCCGTAGTCGCCCTCGAGGACGACGCCGCGGGCACCGAGCGCGGCGCACTCCTCGAGCAGGGCGGCCGTGCGGGACTGCGTGTGCGTGAGCGTCGAGGGCCCCGACACGCGGCCGATCGTGGTGTGGCCGAGGCCGACGAGGTACGCGACGGCGTCCCGCATGGCCTGCCCGTTGTCGATCCACACGTGCGCGACGCCCTCGAGCGCACGCTCGGGGCCACCGACCACGACCGTGGGGATCGCGAGCTCGCGCAGCACCGCGAGGCGCGGGTCCTCCTGCACGAGGTTGACGAGGACCACGGCGTCGACCATCCCGCCGTCGCCCCAGCGGCGGTAGGCGCGGATCTCCGCCTCGTGGTCGGGGACCACGTGCAGGAGCAGCGACCGGCCGTCGGTCGACAGCGTCTCCTCGATGCCGGCGATGAGCTCCATGAAGAACGGCTCGAGGCCGAGCATGCGGGCCGGTCGCGCCAGCACCAGGCCGATCGCGTCCGAGCCCTGGGTCACGTCCGTCAGCGTAGCGGCGGCCGGCGCGCCGGCCCGGGACGGCGCCGGTGCGGCGGCCGGTGCGTCCACCGCCTG
>NZ_JBHUZW010000196.1:0-3386 GCF_042667215.1 Cellulomonas sp. NPDC057328
GACGGGGGCGGCGCCGTCCGCGGCTTCGGGCCGGAGTGGCGCCGCGGCGAGGACGGCCTGCTGTTCCGCCGCGCGGCCCGCGTGATCCTCCTCGACGAGCGCGACCGGGTGCTCCTCGTGCGGGGGCACGACGCCGACCAGCCGGAGCGCTCGTGGTGGTTCACCGTCGGCGGCGGCCTCGACGACGGCGAGGACCCGCGCGCCGCCGCCGTGCGCGAGGTGCGCGAGGAGACCGGCATCGCCCTGGCACCGGGCGCCCTCGTCGGCCCCGTGTTCACCCGCTCCGCGATCTTCGACTTCTACGCCCAGCACTGCCGCCAGGACGAGGACCTGTTCCTCGCGCGGGTGCGGTCGGCGGACGTCGGCGCCCTGACGCGCGACGGCTGGACGGACGTCGAGCAGGACGTCATCGACGAGCTGCGCTGGTGGGACCTGGACGCGCTCGCCGCGGTGGAGATCGAGGTCTTCCCCGCGGGGCTCGCCGACCTCGTGCGCTCGGTGCTGGTGTGGGACGGGCGCGTGCGGCACCTGGGGCTCGCGCGCGAGTGACGCGGAGCGCGAGCGCGTCGTCGCTGCGTACCCGGCGGTAACGTCCCCGTGACGTGGCGCGGCTAGCGTCCCCGCCATGCCGCGCCCCGCCCCCTCCTCGCCCGTCGCGCGCATCCCGCGCTCGGGCATCCGGACCGTCATGGACCTCGCGCTGCGCGACCCGGAGGCCCTGCACCTCGAGATCGGCGAGCCCGACGCGCGCCCGGCCGCGCACGTCGTCGACGCCGTCGCGGCGGGTGCCGCCGCGGGCCTGACGGGGTACACGTCGAGCGTCGGGATGGGGGGCCTGCGCGAGGTCGCGGCCGAGCGCGTCACCCGCCGGCAGGGCGTGCCCGTGACGCCGGACCAGGTCGTCGTCACGCACGGCGCGATGCACGGGCTCGCCATGGCGCTGGCCACCCTGCTCGGCCCGGGCGACGAGGTGCTCGTGCCCGACCCGGTGTTCCCGAACTGGGAGATGGCGGCGGTCGCGGCGTCCGCCCGCCCGCGCCGCTACCCGACGCACGCGGCCGCCGGGTTCGTGCCGCGGCCCGCCGACGTCGAGGCGCGTGTCACGCCGCGCACGCGCGCCCTGCTGCTGTGCTCGCCGAACAACCCGACCGGCGCGGTGTACCCGCCGGAGGTCCTCGCCGCGCTCGTCGACGTCGCGCGGCGGCACGACCTGTGGGTCCTCTCCGACGAGTGCTACGAGGCGATCACCTACGACGCGCCGCACGTCAGCCCCGCCGTCTTCGACACCGACGGCCGCGTGCTCGTGTTCCACAGCCTGTCCAAGACGTACGCGCTCACGGGCTGGCGCACCGGCTACGTCGTGGTGCCCGACCCGGCGGTCGTCGAGGCGATGGGGCACCTCGCCGAGGCGACGGTCGCGTGCCCCTCGACGACCGGGCAGCTGGCGGCCGTCGCGGCCATGACGGGGCCGCAGGAGGGCGTCGCGGCGGCCGTCGCGTCGTACCGGGAGCGGCGGGACGCGGCCGTGGCGCTGCTGCGGCGGCGGGGCGTGCGCCACGTCGTGCCCGACGGCGCCTTCTACCTGATGGTCGACGTGGGACGCCCCGACACGGACGCGTTCGCGCTCGACCTGCTCGCGCGGCGGCACGTCGCGGTCGCGCCGGGCTCGACGTTCGGGGACGGCGCCGCCGGGATGGTGCGGGTGTCGCTCGCAGCACCGCGCGGCGACCTCATGGAGGGCGTGGCACGGCTCGCGGACGACGTCGCGTCGGGCGCGGGCGGGGCCGCTGCGCCGGGGCGCGTGGCGGCCGCCCGCTGAGGGCCGGCCGTCGGCGCGCCCGTTCGCCAGGGGCGCAGCGCGGCCGGCCGGCACGCCGCCGTCCGCGACCTAGGATCGACGTCCGTGAGCCCCACGATCGGAGTCCTGGCCCTGCAGGGCGACGTGCGCGAGCACGTCGCCGCCCTCGAGCACGAGGGGGCGCGGGCCGTCGGCGTGCGCCGGCCGAGCGAGCTCGACGCGGTCGACGCGCTGGTCGTCCCCGGCGGCGAGTCGACCACGATGGACAAGCTGCTGCGGGCGTTCGACCTGCACGAGCCGGTGCGCGAGCGTCTGCGTGCGGGCATGCCGGCCTACGGCTCGTGCGCCGGGATGATCCTGCTCGCCGACCGCATCCTCGGCGGTATCGACGGCCAGCAGACGCTCGGCGGCGTCGACATCACGGTCCGCCGCAACGCGTTCGGCCGGCAGGTCGACTCCTTCGAGACGGACCTCGTCATCGAGGGCCTCGAGGACTCGGTCGCGGACCCCGTGCACGCCGTCTTCATCCGGGCGCCGTGGGTCGAGGAGGTCGGCCCGGCCGCCACGGTCGTCGGACGCGTCGAGGAGGGCCCCGCCGCCGGTAGGATCGTCGCGGTGCGCCAGGGCCCTGTGCTCGTCACCTCGTTCCACCCGGAGGTGACCGGGGACACGCGCGTGCACCGCCTGTTCGTGCAGATCGTCCGCGACAGCGTCTGAGGCCGCGGCGCCCCGCACCGTCGCGGTGCCGGGGAGCGCGCCACGCAGGCCAGCGGAGACGGAGGGTAGACGAGGCATGTCCGGACATTCCAAGTGGGCCACCACGAAGCACAAGAAGGCCGTGATCGACGCCAAGCGCGGCAAGCTGTTCGCCAAGCTGGTCAAGAACGTCGAGGTCGCGGCCCGCACGGGCGGTGCCGACCCGGCCGGCAACCCGACCCTCTTCGACGCCATCCAGAAGGCGAAGAAGTCGTCGGTGCCGAACGACAACATCGACCGCGCCCTCAAGCGCGGGTCCGGCCAGGAGGCCGGCGGCGCCGACTACCAGACGATCATGTACGAGGGCTACGGCCCCGGCGGCGTCGCGGTGCTGGTCGAGTGCCTCACCGACAACCGCAACCGTGCCGCCTCCGACGTGCGCGTCGCGTTCACGCGCAACGGCGGGCAGATGGCCGACCCGGGCTCGGTGTCGTACATCTTCAGCCGCAAGGGCGTCGTGATCGTCCCCAAGGAGGGCACCGACGAGGACGCCGTCATGGAGGCCGTGCTCGAGGCGGGCGGCGAGGAGGTCACCGACCTCGGCGACCAGTTCGAGGTGCTGTCCGAGGCGACCGACCTGGTCCCCGTGCGCACCGCGCTGCAGGAGGCGGGCATCGAGTACGACTCCGCGGACGTGGTCTTCTGGCCGTCGACGCAGATCGAGGTCGACGCCGACGGCGCGCGCAAGATCCTCCGGCTCATCGACGCGCTCGAGGACTCCGACGACGTGCAGAACGTGTACGCCAACTTCGACGCCTCCGACGAGGTCATGGCGCAGCTCGACGACGAGTGACGCACCGGCGACGCGCCGGGTCCCGGACGGGGCCCGGCG
>NZ_JBHUZW010000197.1:0-3340 GCF_042667215.1 Cellulomonas sp. NPDC057328
CCGGCAGGGAGGGGCCGGGGCGCCGCCGGTGATGTGCACGCGGCGGCGTCGCCCGTTCGGCATATCGACAGTCGATACGCCGCGGGTCTACGCTCGAACCACCCGGCCGGCGTCACCGTGACGCCGCGGCGCGGGCGCGAGGGGGAGCCGTGCCGTCCTTGACCTCCGACCGTGCGACCGGCCGCGTCGCGAGGCTCGCCGGACTCCTGCGGATCGCCGGGGTGCTCGGTGCCGTGGGCGGTGTCGCGTACGCCGTCAACGGCATAACCCAGGCGCGCGCCCTCGTGAAGGTGCCCGTCACGCTCGCGCAGCCGGAGCAGGGCTCCGGCGCGGGGAACGTCAGGGTCGCGGTCGACGGCCTGGTGGCGGGGGGCGACGGCTGGTTCGCCGGCGCCGAGCCCGGTCTGCTGACGGCCGGCGTCCCGGACGGCACCCTCACCCTCGCCGCGTGGGACTCGACCCGCCTGGAGCAAGCGCTCGGCCGCGGCGACTGGCTCGTCGGCGGGCTGGCGCTGCTCGTGGTGGCCCTGCTGCTCGGCCCGGTCCTCACCGCGGTCGCCGACCGGCGTCCCTTCGCGCCTGGCACCGCCCGGCGGCTGGCCGTGGCGGGCGTGACGGTCGCGGTGGCCGGGCAGCTCGCGGGTGCCCTGCCGCACGCGGCGGGTCTGCTGGTCCTCGAGCGCACCGGGCTGGCGGGTCCGGCGTTCTCGTCACTCCCCGCGCTGGCGCTCTGGCCGATCGCCACCGGCCTGCTGCTGGTCGTGCTCGCCGTCGCGTGGGCGCAGGGCGAGCGCCTCGCCGCAGACGTGGACGGGCTGGTGTGAACGCACCCGAGCACCGGGTCGTCTGCCACCTCGACCGCCTGCTCGCGGAGCGCGGGATGACGCTCGTCCAGCTCGCCGAGCGCGCCGGCGTGACCGTGGCCAACCTGTCGGTGCTGAAGAACGACCGCGCCCGCGCGATCCGGTTCAGCACCCTGACGGCGGTCTGCGACGCGCTCGGCTGCACGCCCGGCGACCTCCTCGGTCTGGCGCCGCCGCGCTGAGGGCCCGGCAGCGCCCGGCGCGGCGCCCTCTGCGTCGACCCGGCGGGTGATCTCCGCCCGTCGGTCGCATCGTTCGAACATGTGTTCGATACGATTCATCCATGCCCGACCGCTCCGCCCCGCTCGCCCCGCCCCCGCCCGGACACCGGGAGGTGGCGAACAGCGAGGTGCCGGAGGGCATCCCCACGCGCCCGCAGGGCGACGTGCCGGTGATCGTCCGGGTGGTGTGGACCGACGGGTCCGAGGAGTGGCGGCCCGCCCGCGCGATCCGCTGGACGCGCGGGCACGTCATGGTCGCGTGGCGCGAGGACCCCGCGCAGCCGCGGTCCGAGCGGCACACGTGGCTGCGCGCCGGTGACGTCGCGCGGTCGGTGAGCTGGTTCCTGCCGCCGGTCCCCGGGTCGGACCCCGGCGCTCGCGGTGCGCACCGCGGCACGGCGGGCGACGCGGGGGCGGGAGACGTGGGCACGGACGGGCGCGGGCGACCGGCGTAGGCGGGCACGCCGCACGGCCCGGGTCCGGGGGCCCGCTTGCGGACACGCGCACCGGCGCCTTGTCTGGACGCGAGCCGTCCGGTGCCGGGCGGCCCGACCGACCCGCACCCACGGCCTCCAGGACGTCCCCCATGCTGCTCCTCGTCTTCGCCGCGCTGCTGGTCGTCGCGGTGCTCGTGTCCGAGCGCGCCAACCGGACGGTGCTGTCCACGGCCGTGCTCTTCCTGGTCGGCGGCTTCGCGCTCGGGCAGGGCGTGCTCGACGTGGTCGAGGTGCAGGCCGGGGACGACATCGTCTCGGCGCTCGCCGAGCTCGCGCTGTTCTCCGTGCTGTTCACCGACGGCATGCGGGTGGGGTGGCACGACCTGCGCTCCGCGTGGCGCGAGCCCGGCCGTGCGCTCCTGCTCGGCCTGCCCCTGACGCTCCTCGTGACGGCGGCGCTCGCCCACTGGGTCGCCGGGCTGCCGTGGCTGCAGGCGCTCCTGCTCGGCGCGGTGCTGGCGCCGACCGACCCGGTGTTCGCGTCGGCGATCGTCGGCCGGCGCGAGGTCCCCATGCGGCTGCGCCACCTGCTGAACGTGGAGTCGGGCGTCAACGACGGGCTCGCGCTGCCGTTCGTCCTGGTGCTGATCACCGCGGCCGGCGGGACGAGCGCGGAGGGTGGCTGGGTCCTCGTCGAGGAGATCCTGCTCGGCATCGCCGTCGGCGTCGGCATCCCGCTCGCCGTGCTCGCGCTCGAGCGGCTGCCGTTCCTGCAGGCGTCGCGTGCGCTCCAACCGCTCGTCACGGTGGCGATCGGCCTCCTCGTCCTCGCCGTCTGCCAGGTGACGCACGCGAACCTCTTCCTCGGCGCCTTCGCGGCCGGCATCACGGTGGCGAGCGCGAGCCCGCGGTTCCGGCACGAGTTCGAGCGGTTCGGCGAGCTGGTGACCGAGCTGCTCAAGCTGGCGGCGATCCTCGTGTTCGGCGCGCTCATCACGCCGGCGTTCCTGTTCCGGGAGATCTCGCTCGCCGGCTGGGTGTTCGCGGTGCTGGCGCTGGTCGTGGCGCGACCCGCGGCCCTGCTCGTCTCGTTCCTCGGCTCGCGCATCCCGGCGCGCCAGCAGGTCGCCGCCATGTGGTTCGGCCCCAAGGGCTTCGCGTCGGTGGTCTACGGGCTCCTCGTGCTGGAGTCCGGCATCCCGCTCGCGGACGAGGTGTTCCACCTGACCGCGCTGGTCATCGTGCTGTCGATCCTGGCGCACTCGTCCACGGACGTGCTGGTCGCGCGACAGTTCGACGAGGCCGAGGCGGACGCCGGCGCCGACGACGGGCGTGCTCGCGCCGCGCCGCCCTGATGGGCGGACCGGGTCCGGGGCCGCCGCCGGATGGTCTCGATCAGGTCACGGCCGCCGCCCGCGACTTGATCTCGCGTGCGTGCGGGTGATGGGTTGGGACGACCGCCGACCAGTCGCCGACCTGTGGCGCGCCGACATCCTGGGAGCCCGATGACCACCTTCACCGCCATGGTCCGCTTCGACCTGGGCAGGCGGGACGTCGTCCTGAGCGTCGGCGGGGAGGTCGAGCCGGGCGCGGTCGACGAGCTGTGCGAGCTCGTCCAGCGCACGGCGCTCGTCTCGGGTCGGCAGGCGGCGGTGGACCTGTCGGGGGCCACCATCGGCGACGACGCCCTGGCCGAGGTGGCGCACCGGTGCCACGCGGTCGCGCACGTCGTCGCCCGCCGCGCGGCCTGACCGCCGCCCGTCGCACGACGCCCGTCGCACGACGCCCGTCGCACGACTGGCCGCGCCGGCGCCGGGGC
>NZ_JBHUZW010000198.1:0-3275 GCF_042667215.1 Cellulomonas sp. NPDC057328
GCCAGGCACAGCCTGGCGACCAGCGCGTTCGTCGCTTCGGTGAGGTGTTGAGGACGCCGTCGATGGCGTGGCTGACGCGCTGTTGCGGCTGCGCTGGCGTCGAAGTCGGCCGGTCGGCCTCGACATCGCGGGCCGATGCAGGGAGGCTTCGGCCCAAGTGGACGACCGCCCAGGTCGTGTCTCCCGTCAGAGAGGGGTCGCCGTGCAACGTCGGACCGGCCATCGCAACCCGCCCGGGCACGAGGCGACCGAGCCGCGCCTCGACTCAGACGGTTGGGAGATCGCCTGCGCCTGTGGGACGGTCGTCGTGGCGAGCACCCCAGCCCAGGCGATCGCGCGGCTGGACTCCGGCCACATCGAGGAGGTGCGGGCGTTCCACCGAGTGCTCGCGACCGCCCCGCCGTTGACGCCGGAGCGGCGCAGGAGACTCGAACGCCTCTTGACTCCGTCGAGCGCCATGCTCGAGCGCGAAGCGGCTTTTCAGCGTGGACGCCGACGAGGGGTGCCCTCTCCGGCCGAGGTTGAGTACCGGAAGTCTCCTGGCGGTGGGTGGAGCCGGGAGGTGCTTGCCGAGTGGGGCGTCCAGTGGCCGCCGCCACCCGGCTGGCGCGAGAGTCTCCACGCGGAGCACGCACGCCGTCCCTGACAGCCGCCGCTCGATCCGCGCCTCGCCTCCTAGCGTGCCGTGCCCTCCGCTAGCGGCACCACTTGTTCCTGGGAGGGGTGACCGCGCGGAGGTCGCGGGCTAGGCGTGCAGCGAAGCCGTACCTCTTGCGTGGTCGGGCGTAGGGCGGCTGCCGCCCACTCTCTTCGCCGAGTCGGGCGCGCCCATGGCACAGGAACGTCCACAGTGGTCGCGAGAACGGTACGGTCACGCCATGTTTGGTCGTCCCACACCGAAGCCAAGCGAGGTCTTCACGCCCACCCAGTTGCCCCTACGCGAGCACAACGCGTACGTGCCCCGAGCTGAGGCCGAAGAGAAGATCGGCCGGTTCCTGTCGCGTGGACAGGTACCGCTCATCTACGGCGAGTACGGCGTCGGCAAGACCACGGTGGTACGCAAGTCGCTGCGCGACGGCGGGTTCGACGACGGTCTGGTCTACATTGCGTCAGCTGCTGGTAAGACCATCTCGGATGTGCTTAGGACCGCGCTTGAGCACATCGGTGCCACTGTGAAGACTTCCGAGGTGAGCACAACCTCTGCCAGTGGCAAGGCCGGCGCGAGCTTCATAGTTGACCTTGGTGGCGAAGCGTCGAGGGCCAAGCAGACGACCGAGGAGTTCGTCGTGCAGTCGCCAACCGACAACCGCGTCCTCGAACTGCTCGCGGAGTACGAGCTCACGATCGTCATCGACGAGCTCCATCGAGCCTCAGCAGCGTTCCGTGAGGGGCTGGCGGACCTGGTGAAGGCAACGCACGGTCAAGAGGAGCGCTGGCCACAGCTCGTGCTGATCGGCACGTCCGCTGACGCCACGACGTTGGTGCGTGTCGATGCTGGCATCGATAGGTTCGTCAAGGAGCATCGGCTGCCGACGATGACGGACACAGAGGCGCGTCGGCTGATCGAGACCGGCTTCGAGACTCTGCGGCTCGCCATCCCCGAGGACCTAGTGGCCACGGTCGTCCGGACCGCAGCCGGCGCCCCTTCCCTCTTGCAGTCAATCTGTCTCGACATGGCCGACGCGACCGTGAACGCGGGCGAGGACCAAGTCACGGAGGTTGCGTACCGCAAGGCGATCAGTACGTACTTGGAGGAGAACACGAGCCGGCTCAACGAGGCGTACACCAAAGCCATCGAGCACACGGGCCCCAAGCGTTACCGCAAGCAGATTCTCGTCGCCATGTCCCAACTTGAGATGGACTACCCGGAGTTGGAGCAGATCCGTGAGCGAATCGAGCAGAACCTCGGCTCTCGGGTCGAGCAGACCGCGCTGTCCGGGCCTCTGCGCCATCTCAAGACAGGGTCCGACAGTGTTCTAGTGGACGTCACCCGGCACGAAGGGGGACGAGTTCATAACGTCAGTACGTTTCGCGACCCGATGATGAAGTCGTTCGTCCGGTTTTACACGGAGCTCGAGAAGCAGGGTCTCGTCTGAGAGGTCAGGTGCGTCGCGAAGCGCGTTCCCCTGCCCAGAGCGTGATCCGGGTGTGCACGCACCCCCCGGGGCGCTGAATGATGTGTCGACCACGTTCACCCGAGACTCGCGACCGCACCAGGCGTACGCTCCGATGACCGGTGAGAGGACTGCGACAAGGAGGGGTTGCGCATGTCTGTCGTGGACCGCGTCAAGGACTTCGCTTGTCCAAGGTGTGGCGGAAACGCCACGGCCGCCGTGCGCTACATCGATGCTCTCCAGGGAAACGTGCACGTGGTGAGTCGCGTCCGCTGCGATCGCGGTTGCGAGGTATCCCAGGACGCGGCGAGCGTTGCACTCGGTATCTGCCCTGTGTGCACGGAAGCGATGCGACGTCGTCCGAGCATCGAACGTTCGGTGGTTGATAACGATCAAGACTGGTACTGCAACAAGTGCCGCAGCATCCGGGGTGACGCGACCGTCCGCTAAGTAGAGGCAGCCACGTCGGAACTATCCCGGTCCGCGCCTTGCAGGCGCTTCGGTGCACGCCATGGACAACGACGTCCGGAAGTTACCGTGGCTGGTCGCAGAGTTCGCGGTCCCGACGATGCGGCTACCGGTGGTCGTCGTGTGCGCCCGTGGAGCGACGATCGCTCTACTGCGCATGAGTCAGCGTGCCGCGGATGACGCACCTGAGCACGAGGCCAACAAGCGTGCTCTTAAACATGGCTTGGCGACGGCGCTGCAACCGAGCCGAGCCCCTGATCGGCAGCATCGGCTGGGTCGTGGCCGCGCAGCGCAGGCGTAGGAGCGATGACGGCACCTCGAGGCACTACGCGCGATCGCGCCCCCTCGGCTGACGAGGTTGACGCTCGTCAAAGTCGCCGTCGCGGTTGGGCACCGACGTCCATGCGTCTAGGGGCGTGCCGTGGTGGCCCCATAGGGCTGCGTGACGCACTTCCCCGGCGCTGCGAGCTCCGCGGGACTCGGTGAGTTGGAGGCCTCCCTGCTCGGGAGCGGCCGTCCCTCGAGCTTCCGCGCGCAGGTCAAGGCGTCCGTGGAACGGCGTGGAGTGTGCACACGCCAGGTGCAGAAGACGACGCCGGGCCACAACGGCCACGGCCTCGAGGAGGGCGTCGGCAAGGTCGTCTGAGCCGCCGGCACGTCGCGCACGGCCCCGCACCCGACCGGGTGCGGGGC
>NZ_JBHUZW010000199.1:0-3160 GCF_042667215.1 Cellulomonas sp. NPDC057328
TCCCACGGGAGGGGCGCCGTCGTCGTCCGTGGACGTCCTGCGGCCGGGGGTGCGCGCGACGTGGCGGAACTCGTGCGAGGTCGCGGGACGTGTGCGAGATCGCGGGACTCGTGCGAGCTCGCGGGCTGCGACCTGCGACGTCGGCACGGACCCGCGACCTCGCACGTGCTCGGGTAGGTTCGGCAGGGCGCGGACCTCGCGGCGCGCGCCCGCCCGTCGGCCGACCGAAGGAGCTCCCCACCGTGTCCGTCACCTCGCCCGCCGTCGTCACCGTGACCGGCGCCGCCGGCCAGATCGGCTACGCGCTGCTCTTCCGCATCGCCTCCGGCCAGCTGCTCGGCCCGGACACGCCCGTGCGCCTGCGCATGCTCGAGATCCCGCCCGCCGTGAAGGCCGCCGAGGGTGTCGCCATGGAGCTCGACGACTGCGCGTTCCCGCTGCTCGACGGCATCGACATCACCGACGACGCCACGGCCGCGTTCGACGGGGTCAACGTCGCCCTGCTCGTCGGGGCGCGCCCGCGGACCGCCGGCATGGAGCGCGGCGACCTGCTCAGCGCCAACGGCGGCATCTTCGGCCCGCAGGGTGCGGCGATCAACGCCGGCGCGGCCGACGACGTGCGGGTCCTCGTGGTCGGCAACCCCGCCAACACCAACGCGTTCATCGCGTCCGCGCACGCGCCGGACGTGCCGAAGGACCGGTTCACCGCGATGACGCGCCTGGACCACAACCGCGCGCTCGCGCAGCTGCGGCACCGCACCGGCGCGGCGATCGACGACATCCGCCGCGTCACGATCTGGGGCAACCACTCGGCGACGCAGTACCCCGACCTCACGCAGGCGACGATCGGCGGGCGCCCCGCGCTCGACGTGGTCGACGACCAGGCGTGGGTGCAGGACACGTTCATCCCGACGGTCGCCAAGCGCGGCGCCGCGATCATCGAGGCGCGCGGCGCGTCGTCGGCGGCGTCGGCGGCGAACGCGGCGGTCGACCACGTGCACACGTGGGTGCACGGCACGCCCGAGGGCGACTGGACGTCGGCCGGCGTCGTCTCGAACGGCGAGTACGGCGTGCCGGAGGGCCTCGTGTCGTCGTTCCCGGTGACGGCGTCCGGCGGCGCGTTCACGGTGGTGCCGGACCTCGAGATCGACGCGTTCTCCCGCGCACGCATCGACGCCTCGGTCGCGGAGCTCGTGGAGGAGCGCGAGGCGGTGCGGTCGCTCGGGCTCCTCTAGGCCCTCGACCGACGACGGGATGCGCGGACCTCGTCGTCGCCCCGTCGAGCCCGGAGTGCGCGACTCCCGACCTCGATCTGTCATCACCCCTGTTGCCAGGCGGTCGCGCCTCCGTGGCGATTCACCCGAAAGAGGTCAGGAACAGCCGCAGTTGATCGACGCGGACCGATAGTGTCCTGGCCGAACCGGTCGGCAGGCGTCGTGCCCGGCGGAGCGGACGAGCGGCTCAGGCGACCGTGCTGGGGCTGCAGCTGAGGTGTGACCGGTCGGTGCCGGCGGGCGAGGGGAACGAGTCATGCGTGCAAGGCGGTCCTGGGCAGCGTGTGCCGCGGTGGTCGCACTCGTGGGGGTGGCAGTCGGTGCGCCGGGCGCTCAGGCCCTCACGGGCACGGCCGCGACCGGGGCGGTCGCGGCAGCGACGGTGAAGCTCGACGTGAAGGTGGCCGACCGCGAAGCGCGCGCGTGCTCCGCCGCGCTGGTGAACCGGCGGTGGGTCGTCACGGCGAAGTCGTGCTTCCAGGGCACGCCCGGCGCGACGGTGGCCAGGGGGACGCCGGCGTGGGCGACGACCGCCACAGTAGGCCGCGTCGACCTGACGCGGACGGACGGCCGGGTGGTCGGCGTCGACTGGCTCGAGCCGCACCCGGACCGTGACGTGGTGCTTGCACGACTGTCGGAGCCCGTCGACGGCGTCGCGCCGGTGAAGGTCGCCGAGACGCCGCCGACGCCCGGCGAGGAGCTGACCGTGACCGGGTACGGCCGGACGGCGTCGACGCTGGTGCCCGACACCGCGCACGCAGCGACGTACACCGTGACGTCGGTGGTCGCCGGGACGATCGACATCGAGCCGGTCGGGTCGGCCGGGGCGATCTGCAAGGGCGATGCGGGAGGTCCGTCGCTACGCGCGACGGCGAACGGCATCGAGCTCGCCGCTCTCCACCACACCGCCTACCAGGGTGGCTGCCTCGGCTCGTCCGACGCTCGGCAGGGTGCTACGGAGACGCGCCTGGACGACATCCGCGACTGGATCGGCAGGACGCTCAACGCGAGCGGCATCGACCTCGACGGCAACGGCAGGGCCGACGTCTTCTGGGCCAGCCCGACCGACGGCCGGTGGCGGGTGTCTGCAGACGGCACCGCACCCTGGGCCGAGCTCGGCGGCCCCGGCGTCCTTCCCGCCAGCTGGTACCGGTTCGGTGACATGAACGGCGACGGGCGCGACGACGTCGTCCTCGCGCCCCCGGACGGCCGGTGGCTGGTGTCCTACAGCGGCACCTCGCCGTGGGTGCAGATGGGCCGCGACGCGAACGCGGCCGGCAACGTGAAGCTCGGCGACCTCAACGGCGACGGCAAGGACGACATCTTCTGGGCGTGGGCGGCCGACGGGAACTGGCGGGTGACGTACGACGGGGGAGCGACCGACTGGAAGATCATCAACAACGGCGGCGCTCTCGGCACCGAGCGCTTCCAGCTGGGTGACCTCGACGGAGATGGGAAGGATGACGTCTTCCTTGCCAACTCGGACGGTCGGTTCCTCGTCTCGTACGGCGGGACGACCGGCTGGACGCAGGTGGGGCGCGACACCAACCCGGGCGGCAACGTCAAGCTCGGCGACCTGAACGGCGACGGCAAGGACGACATCTTCTGGGCGTGGCCGGTCGACGGGAATTGGCGAGTGCTCTACGACGGCGCCACCGACTGGAAGATCATCAACAACGGCGGTGCCCTCGGCACCGAGCGCTTCCAGCTCGCCGACATGGACGGCGACGGCAAGGACGACGTCTTCCTGGCGAACTCCGACGGGCGCTGGCTCGTGTCGTACGGCGGGACCACCGGGTGGCACCTCCTCAACCAGGATGCTGCGAGCGCCGGCCAGGTGATCGTCCGCTGATCGGGGAAGCGCACGGCTGCGCCAGGTGCGCAGC
>NZ_JBHUZW010000200.1:0-3013 GCF_042667215.1 Cellulomonas sp. NPDC057328
GTTGTGGGGGGGGGTGGTGCCGGTGGTGGCGCCCCGGCCCTGCGGCGCGGGGGGGGGGGACCCCGGGGGGGGCGTCCCGCCCGCGGACCGCGCGCAGGCAGGCGGCGGCCGACCGGGATGATGGCCGCGTGAGCGCGGACGGGAGCGGTGCGTCGGACGAGGCGGCGCCCGGGGTCACCGGGCCCGGCGACGAGCGTGAGGTCGGCGTCGGCCCGTGGCCCGGCGGCCCGGACGCGTGGCCGCGCGTCGCGGGTCCCGGGTCGGCCCTCGACCCGCGCTACGACCCCGAGCTGCTCGCGCACGGCGACCGCCGCAACGTCGTCGACCGGTACCGCTACTGGACGGTCGACGCGGTTGTCGCCGACCTCGACACCCGTCGCCACCCGTTCCACGTCGCGATCGAGAACTGGGCGCACGACCTCAACATCGGCTCGGTGGTGCGCACGGCGAACGCGTTCAACGCCGCGGGCGTGCACGTGGTCGGCCGCCGGCGCTGGAACCGGCGCGGCGCGATGGTCACGGACCGCTACGTGCACGTGCACCACCACCCCGACGTCGACGACCTGCTGCGGTGGGCCGCGACCTCCGGGCCGGACGGCGGCGCGCTGCCCGTGCTCGGCGTGGACAACCTGCCGGGTTCCGTGCCGCTGGAGGGGTACCCCCTGCCGCGGGAGTGCGTGCTGCTGTTCGGGCAGGAGTCGACGGGCCTGTCGGACGCGGCGCGCGCCGCCGCCCGCGACGTCCTGCACGTCGCCCAGTTCGGCTCGACCCGCTCGATCAACGCGGGCGCCGCCGCGGCGATCGCGATGCACGCATGGGTCGCACGGCACGCGGGGCCGGCACCCGACTGAGTGACGGCGTGTGGACGATGCCTCCGTCCGGGTGCTCCCTCTCTACACTCCGGCGGGTGACGTTCGGAGGGAACCCGGAGGAGGTCCGCACGCGTGACCGGCAGAACGTCGTGACCGTCGACCGCGACGTGGAGGCGTCGGGCACGACGGTGACGACGCCGTGCAGCGGCGGCCGGCCGGAGTCCATCGGCATCGGTCCGGAGAGCATGCACGACAACCGGCTGTACGCCGGGACCGGCGCCCTGGTGGAGTCGTCGACGGACCCGAGCGTGCGCCGGTGGCGGGAGGACCAGGAGCGGTTCTCCACCGGCGACGCGAGCGTGACCCGCTGGGAGGTGAGCAGCCGGTGAGGCCCGTCGTGGCCCGCCGTGGCCCGGCCGTCGCCGGTACCGCGCTCGCCGGTGCTGCGCTCGCCGTCGCTGTGCTCACCGGGTGCGCGCCGTCCGTCGGCAGCGTCGACGACGAGACGCTGTTCGAGCAGATGCGCACGGTGCCCGGTGTGGAGACGGTCGACGTGCGGTTCGAGCGCGACCCCACGTACGGGCCGCACTACGAGGGCGAGATCGTGCTCGAGCCGGGGCTCTCGGAGGACGCGGTGGCCTGCGTGGTCGTCCAGGTCCGCGAGAACCTCTGGCAGGGCCGGGAGACGCAGACGAACGGGGTCGCGCTGGTGCACGACGACCGGCGTGAGCTGCTGACCGTCGACGACGTCCTCGAGGAGCGCTACGGTCCGCGTCCGTCGCAGCCGCGCGAGTCCGCCACGCTGACGCCGTGCGACCCCACCACGGGGCCGTGAGCCGAGCCGGCTGCCGGGACGACGGGATGGGCACCTCCGGCGCCGCGGACCGCACCGACCCGTACGGTCCCCGACCGACCCACCGACCGACCGACCGACCCGCCGACCCACCGCGCCGCGCCCGACGGCCACGACCACGCCGTACCCCGCGCCCACCGTGACGCGGTGACGGCGGTCGGGTGGCGGACGCCGCCACTGCGCCGGCGAGGCCGGGGCGGACGTCCCGGCAGGCGGTTCGTCGGTGGTGGCAGACTGCGGGCGTACCGCACCCGTCTACGTGCAGGAGATGCCGCGATGCCCATCGCAACCCCCGAGGTCTACGCCGAGATGATCGACCGGGCGAAGGCCGGCAAGTTCGCCTACCCCGCCGTGAACATCACGTCGTCCCAGACCGTCACCGCCGCCATCCAGGGCTTCGCGGAGGCCGAGTCGGACGGCATCATCCAGGTCTCGGTCGGCGGCGCCGAGTACGCGTCCGGCTCGACGATCAAGAACCGCGTCAGCGGCACGCTCGCGCTCGCGGCCTACGCGACCGAGGTCGCGAAGAACTACGGCGTCACCATCGCGCTGCACACGGACCACTGCGTCAAGAAGAACCTCGACTCGTGGGTCCGCCCGCTGCTCGAGCTCGAGGCGGAGCAGGTCAAGCGCGGCGAGAACCCGACGTTCCAGTCCCACATGTTCGACGGCTCGGACATCCCGCTCGACGAGAACCTCGTCATCGCGGCGGAGCTGCTCGAGCTGTCGCAGGCGGCGCGCACGATCCTCGAGATCGAGGTCGGCGTCGTCGGTGGCGAGGAGGACGGCCACGAGGCCGAGATCAACGAGAAGCTCTACACGACGGCCGAGGACGGCCTCGCGACGGTGCGCGCGCTCGGCGCCGGCGAGAAGGGCCGCTACCTGACGGCCCTCACGTTCGGCAACGTGCACGGCGTCTACAAGCCGGGCGCCGTCAAGCTGCGCCCGTCGATCCTCGCCGACATCCAGAAGGCCGTCGGCGACGAGATCGGCAAGGAGAACCCGTTCGACCTGGTCTTCCACGGCGGTTCGGGCTCGACGGCCGCGGAGATCGCCGAGGCGGTCGACAACGGCGTCATCAAGATGAACATCGACACCGACACGCAGTACGCGTTCACGCGTCCCGTCGTGACGCACATGTTCACGAACTACGACGGCGTCCTGAAGATCGACGGCGAGGTCGGCAACAAGAAGGCGTACGACCCGCGCGCCTGGGGCAAGCTCGCCGAGGCGGGCATGGCCGCGCGCGTCGTCGAGGCGTGCCAGCAGCTGCGCTCGGCGGGCCAGAAGCTCTCCTGACGTCCCGCGCACCAGCACGACGACGGCCCCGGACCAGCAGGTCCGGGGC
>NZ_JBHUZW010000201.1:0-2930 GCF_042667215.1 Cellulomonas sp. NPDC057328
GGCGCCGGCCGCCGCCGCGCCGGCCGCCGCCGCGCCGGCCGCCGCCGCGCCCGCCCCGGCCACCGTCTCCGTCGTCGACCCCGACGCCACGGACGCCACCCGGTCGTTGTTCTCCCACCTCGACGACGTCCGCGGCGAGGAGGTCCTCGTCGGCCACCAGCACGCGACGTCGTTCGGCCTCACGCTCGACGCGCCCGACGGCACCACCTCCGACCTCGAGAACACCTACGGCGACTTCCCCGCCGTCTTCGGGTGGGACACGCTGATCATCGCGGGCGACGAGCGCCCGGGCCGCGCCGACGCCACCCGCGCGGAGAACATCGCCGCCTTCGCGGACCACATCGAGAAGGCGCACGCGATCGGCGGGGTCAACACGATCAGCGCCCACATCGAGAACTTCGTGACGGGCGGCTCGTTCTACGACACGTCCGGCGACGCGCTGCGCGCGGTGCTGCCCGGCGGCTCGCACCACGACGACCTCAACGCGTACCTCGACGACATCGCGACGCTGGCCGGCGAGGTCCGCGACGCGGACGGCGCGCTCGTCCCGATCATCTTCCGCCCGTGGCACGAGAACGCGGGCTCGTGGTTCTGGTGGGGCGCCGCGTTCGGCTCGCCGGGCGAGTACAAGGAGCTCTACCGCTACACCGTCGAGTACCTGCGCGACGTCAGGGGCGTCGAGAACTTCCTCTACGCGTGGGGGCCCGGCGGCGGGTTCGGCGGCGACGAGGACGTGTACATGCGCACGTACCCGGGGGACGCGTTCGTCGACGTGCTCGGCTACGACACGTACGACGCCACCGGGTCGCAGGCGTTCCTCGACGGGCTCGTCGCGGACCTCGGGATGATCGCCCGTATCGCCGACGAGCGCGGCAAGATCTCGGCGTTCACGGAGTTCGGCGTCACGAACGGCGTGGGCACCAACGGCTCGAACCCCGAGCAGTGGTTCACGAAGGTGCTCGCGGCCATCGCCGGCGACCCGGACGCGCGCCGCAACGCGTACATGCAGACGTGGGCCAACTTCGACGAGGGCCAGCACTACGTGCCGGTCGGCGACGACCCGCTCGTGCCGGACTTCCAGGCGTTCGTCGACGACCCGTTCACGGCCATGTCCGACGACCTCGACCTCGACGACGTCTTCGGCCGCGACGTCGCCGCCCGGCCGCACGCGCCGCTCGCCCACGTCGTCAGCCTCGCCGACGGCGCCCGCGTCGCGACGAGCCCGACGACCCTGCGCGTCGCCGTCGACCACGTCGAGGCGGACGCCGTGTCCGTGACGATCGCCCGCGGCGACGGGTCGGACGAGGCGCAGGTCGTCGACCTGACCCACGACGGCGGCCTTTGGTGGACCGCGCCCCTCGACGTCCCGGCGGACCAGCTCGACAACAGCACGCGCACCCTGACCGCACGCGTGACGGTCGACGGCGAGGTGCTGCTCACGGAGACGTCGCAGGTCGTGCTCGGCCCGCGTCCCACCTTCGCCCCCGGGGTCGTCGACGACTTCGAGGGGTACGGCGACGACACCGCGCTGCGCGCCGAGTACGTGCAGTACGGCGCGAACACGATCACGCTCGAGACGGGTTCCGTGGGCGAGGGCGCCCGGGCGCTGCGCCTCGACTACGACTTCGCGACGCAGACGTACACCGGCATCGGGAAGCAGGTCGACGGCGACTGGTCGGACTTCAACGAGCTCACGCTGTGGGTCGACCCCGACGCATCGGGCAACCGGATGGTGCTGCAGCTCAAGGCCGGCGGCGTCTCCTACGAGGCGTACCCGTCGCTGGCCGGCGACGAGCCGCAGCAGGTGACGATCCCGTTCGTGGACTGGCGGCCCGCGCCGTGGGACACCGCCAACGCCGACCGCCGCATCACGGACGACGACCTGCGCACCATCGAGCAGCTCAACGTCTACGTCAACGCGGCCGAGGGCGGGGCGACGTCCGGCTCGGTCGTCGTCGACGCGATCGCCGCGCTGCCCGGCACCGAGCCGCCGCCGCTGTTCGCCGACGTGCCCAAGGGGCACCCGTACGAGGCCGACGTGCTGTGGCTGCACGGGCAGGGCCTGGACGACGGGTACGCGGACGGCACGTTCCGGCCCGAGGGCGTGGTGCTCCGCGCGGCCGCCGCCGACCTGCTGCACGCCTACGCGGGCGAGGGCGCGCAGCCGACCGTGCGGCACCCCACGTTCTGGGACGTGCCGCGCCGGCACCCGTCGTTCGCCGCCGTCGAGTGGCTCGCCGCCGAGCAGGTCGCCGACAGCCGCCCGCTGCCCCTCTTCCTGCCGTGGCTGCCGCTGGACCGCACGACCGCCGCCGTGTGGCTGTACCGCCTGGCGGGCGAGCCGGAGGTGACGGGCGACCTGCCGTTCACCGACGTCCCGCGCGGCGCACGCGCTGCCGTGCTGTGGGCGACGCAGACCGGCGTCGTGGAGCCCGAGTCGGCCACGCGGTTCGGCCTGCTGCGTCCCGTGCTGCGCCAGGAGATGGCCCGGTACCTGCACCGGTTCGACGCGCTGCCCGAGCCGCTCGAGCCCACCGTGCTGTTCGACTTCGCCGACGGCGCGCAGGGGTGGACGGCCATGAGCGGCACCGCGACCGCGGCCGACGGGGCGCTCGCGGTGACCGCCGGTGCGGACGGCACGTGGGTGGGCGTGAGCGGGACGTTCGACCTCACGGGCCGCACGCGGCTCGTCGTCGACGCGGACGCGACCACGGGCTTCGACACCAAGCTCGCGCTGCAGGTGGGGCCGTCGTGGCAGTGGTGCGAGACGGCGCAGGCCGGCTGGGTCGGCGGCCCGCAGCAGGACGTCGTCGTCGACCTCACCACGCTGTCGGCGGAGTGCGCCGCCGGCCTCGCCGACGTCCGCGGGATGCACCTCTACCTCAACGCGGGCGAGCACGTGGTCGACGACGTCGAGGTCCGCTGACGGC
>NZ_JBHUZW010000202.1:0-2749 GCF_042667215.1 Cellulomonas sp. NPDC057328
GCCCGACGGGTCGCGGCGCCGGTGCGCGTCAGGCCGCCGGCCCCAGCGTGGCGGAGCAGGAGGTGAGCGGACGGCCGTCGAGGAGGACGGCGACGTCGACGGCGCCGTCGGGGGCGCGCTCGACGCGGACGGTCCCCGTGCCCGCGCCGAGCGGCAGCTCGTGGTCGGCGGTGCCGCCGCCCGACGTCGTCGTGCGGACCAGCAGCGTCCGCCCCGGGTCGCCGGTGCCGCCGCCCTGCCAGGTCACGTCGAGGGCGAGGAACGTGCTCTCGTCGTGGCTCCGCTCGGCCGCCCACGGCCACAGCCGGTGCGTCCGGCGCCACTCGGTCTCGCGCGTGAGCAGGACGCCGTCGACCTGCACCGGCGCGGCGAGGTCCTGCGGCTCGAGCACGCACACGGTCTCCGCGTCGCGGCGCAGGCCGCCCGACTCCCCGACGCTCACGCCCGCCGCGAGCCCGACGGTCACCAGCACGTAGGCGCCGACGGTCACGGCGACCGCACCCGGGCGCCTCGCCGCACCCGGACCGTGGTCGGACGGGCGCCGGACGACGGCGGTCGCGAGGAGGCTGTCGGCGAACGTGCGCCGCTCGCGGTGCCACAGCGGGCGCAGGTAGCCCACGAGGAGGATCGCGTCGAGCAGGTGCGCGAACCACCGCGCCACCGAGCGCAGGACGCCGGGCGGCCCGTCCGCGGGCCCGCGGCCGTCGGCGGTGCGGACCACCGCGATGCCCATGACGCGCCGGCCGGGCGTCTGCCCGGTGAGGCCCTGCAGGACGAGCATCAGCAGCCACGCCCCGACGAGCACCGCCGACGAGCTCCACGGCTCGAGATCGGGGTCGGCCGCGCCGACCGGCCCGAACGTCGGCTGCAGCGTCGGCGCCGCGAACCGCTCGCCGCCGACGAACCACGCCACGGCGCCGAGCACCGCCGAGTCGAGCAGCGCGGCGACGAGGCGCCGGCCCCAGCTCGCGTACCCGGGCTCGACGACCTGCGCGAGACCGGGCAGGGCGGGCAGCGTCGCGGTCATGGCCGTGATGGTCCCAGCGCGCGGGGCCGGGCACCAGGGCCGGACGGGCGCGCCCGTGCAGGCGCGCGGGACGCGCGACGACCGGCCGGCGCGGGCTCAGGCGTACGGACGACTAGGAGGAGCCGTCCGTGCCGGCCGTCCTCCTGCGCCGCCGCGCCGCGGCCGACCGGGGCGGCGTCCGGCGCATGTGGTCGCGCGCGCGGGCCAGGACGTCGGCGAGCGTCTCGACGTCCGCGCGGGACAACGGGGCGAACAGCAGGTCGTCGAGGACGGCGACGTGCCCGGGGAACACCGTCGCGAGCACGGCGCGCCCTTCCTCGGTGATCGTGACGGTGGTGCTGCGCTCGTCGTCGGCGGAGGGCGTCCGCGTCACGAGCCCCCGCTTCTCCAGCGTCTGCGCCTGGTAGGTCAGCCCGCTGCGGCTGTAGACGACCCCGTCGGCCAGGTCGGTCATCCGTGCGCACCCCGTCGGCGCGTCGCCGAGCGTGGCGAGGAGCTGGAACTGCACGTAGCTGAGGTCCCCGGCGTCCCGCAGCTGCTGCTCGACCGCGTGCCGCAGCAGGCTGCTCGCCTCGATGAGGGCGAAGTACGCGCCCAGCTGCGTGGGGTCCAGCGGGGGCGGCGTGCGCGTCATGGGCCCATCCTACTGTGCTTCGCATTCGAAGCACTTGCTTCCAGTTCGAAGCACTGCTAGCGTCGCCGACGTTGCTTCACATTCGAAGCACCTGACGGAGGAGACCATCATGAAGGCAGTGCGGTTCCACGAGACGGGCGGCCCCGAGGTCCTGCGGTACGAGGACGTCGAGCTCCCCGTGCCCGGCGCGGGACAGGTGCGCGTCCGGGTCGCCGGGTCGGCGTTCAACCCGGCCGACGGCGGCATGCGGGGCGGCTTCCTGCCGATCCCGGTGACGCTGCCCCACGTCCCGGGCTACGACGTCTCCGGCACGGTCGACGCGCTCGGCGACGGGGTGGAGGGCCTGGCGGTCGGCCAGGACGTCGTCGGGTTCCTCCCCATGGAGGCCGACGGCTCGGCGGCGCAGTACGTCGTGGCCCCGGCGGGCGCGCTCGTGCCGGCGCCGACGCGCATCCCGCTCGTCGACGCCGCGGGGCTGCCGTCGGTCGCGCTCACCGCCTGGCAGGCGCTGTTCGAGGCCGGTGGGCTGACGGCCGGCCAACGGGTGCTCGTCAACGGCGCCGGCGGCCCCGTGGGCGGGTACGCCGTCCGGCTCGCGAAGCGCGCGGGCGCCCACGTCGTCGCGACGGCGAGCCCGCGCAGCCGGGCGGGCGTCGTGGCGGCGGGCGCGGACCAGGTCGTCGACCACACGGCGACGTCGCTGCTCGACGCGGTGTCCGAGCCCGTCGACGTGCTGCTCAACCTGGCGCCGATCACCTCCGACGCGTTCACCGCGCTGGTCGCACGGGTCCGCGACGGCGGCGTGGTCGTCTCCACGACGCCGAGGGTGCCGACGCCCGGCGACGACGCGCGCGGCGTGCGCGCGGTGACGGTGTTCGTCCACCCGGACGCCGCCGTGCTGACGGACCTCGTCGCCCTCGTGGACAGCGGTGACCTGCGCGTGGAGATCGCCCGGCGGGTGCCGCTGAGCGAGCTGCCCGAGCTCCACCGGCAGGCCGACGCGGGCGAGGTGCACGGCAAGGTCGTGGTCGTCCCGCCCGCCGTCTGACGCCCCGGGCCGCCGCGGCCCCCGCCGGTCGGGCGGGGGC
>NZ_JBHUZW010000203.1:0-2707 GCF_042667215.1 Cellulomonas sp. NPDC057328
CCTCCCGAGGGGGTGACGCGCCGCTCGTCGTCCGGACCGCGGTCCGGTCGGTCGTCGTCGGCTCAGGCCGACCCGGACTTGCGCTGGAACCGCCGCTGCGTCGGGCCGGCGGTCTCCGACCCGTGCACCTGGCCGGTGTTCCGCGTGCCGTCGGCCGTCCGGTGGCCCTGCGTCTTCTTGCGCTCGAGCGCCTCGCGGAACCGGGCCTTCGCCTCGTCGCTGGCCGCGTTCGGCCGGTCGTTCGCCATGGGGCACCTCCGTCGTCCTCGGGAGAGCCCAGGGTGACGGACCGCGGCGGGCGGCACCAGCCCATATGCCGTGGGCTGGGTCTCCCCCGGCCGGCCGCTCAGCGCGCGGGCTCGTCCGCCGAGGCGTCCTGCGGCGCGGCGGAGCGGCCCTGCTGCTCGCGCTCCGCGCGCAGCACCGTGATGGCCGACTCGAAGTCGTCGAGCGAGTCGAACGCCTGGTAGACGCTCGCGAACCGGAGGTAGGCGACCTCGTCGAGCTCGCGCAGCGGCCCGAGGATCGCGAGGCCGATCTCGTAGGCGTCGATCTCGGCGGACCCGGCCGAGCGGAGCGTCTCCTCGACCTTCTGGGCCAGCAGCGCCAGGTCGTCCTCGCTCACGGGCCGGCCCTGGCACGCCTTGCGGACGCCGTTCGCGATCTTCTCGCGGCTGAACGGCTCGGTGGCGCCGGAGCGCTTCACGACCGACAGGCTGGCCGTCTCCACCGTGGTGAACCGCCGGTGGCAGTTCGGGCACTGCCGACGACGACGGATGGACGAGCCGTCGTCGGACGTGCGCGAGTCGACCACGCGCGAGTCGGTGTGCCGGCAGAACGGACAGTGCACGGGAGACCTCTCGGGAGCGGCGTGCCGCGGCCGCCGAGGCGCCCGTCGACCGGTGGGACGTCGTGACGGTAGGCCGTGCATGGCACGGTCGCAAGCACGTGCCCGGCGGCGCCCCGCCCGGACGGGACGGCGCAGCCCGTCAGCCGACGGGGACGACCACCGTCTGCCCCGCCTGCAGCCCGCCGGCCGGCAGCTCGTTGAGCTCCATCAGGCGGAGCACGACGTCGCGCACGTCCTCGCCCGGCGTGGCGACCTCGGCCGCGAGCCCCCAGAGCGTCTGCCCCGGGGCGACGACGACACGCTGCACCTCGGTGGCGCCGCGCGGGCCGTCCGCCTGCGCGGAGACCGCCGCTCCTCCGACGCCGGTGGCCAGCGCGAGGGCCAGCCCCCACACGACGGCCCGGCCCCGGGCGGTCAGGCGCAACGGCGCCTCGGTCGCCGTGCGACCCGACGCGACATCGCTCGCCGGGACACGGCTCGCCGGGGTGCGGCTCGCCGGGACACGGCTCGCCGCGGCCCGACCCGCCGCGCCGCGGTCGGTCGTCGCGCGGCCCGTCGTGGCCGGGCGCGTCCGTGCCACCCGTCCACCGCGCACCGCGGGTGCGATCGTCATCGCGCTCATGTCCCTGCCCTCCGTCGTCTCGAGCACCCGGTGTCGAACACCTGTTCGTCGAACGCCTGTACGAGTTCTAGCAGACGCCTCCGACATCCGTCGAGACACGCTCGAACAGATGTTTGATCCGGCACCCGTGCGCCCCTAGGCTGGGGCGCGTCAGGAAGTGCACCACCGACCACCGACACGAGCCGCTGACCAGCGCTGACGCCCCCGGGTACCGCCGGGCCGCGTCCGGCGACCGGGAGGCGGCGCGGTGACGAGGCGGGTGCGCGCGGGACGACCGCGACGCGCCGCAGGGAGCAGGAGGCGCCGTGGGCGTGCAGGGCGGGACCAGGACGGCCGACGCGGCCGCGCAGGGCGTCGCGGACGCCGGCGCGACCGTCGTCGAGCTCGGGGCGGAGGAGGCGTCGGACGGCCTCACCGCACGGCAGCGCCTCGTCCTCGAGACGATCCGCGCCTCCGTCGAGACGCGCGGCTACCCGCCGAGCATGCGGGAGATCGGCGACGCCGTCGGCCTCACCAGCCCGTCGAGCGTCAAGCACCAGCTCACGGCGCTGGAGCGCAAGGGCTTCCTGCGCCGCGACCCCCACCGCCCCCGCGCCATCGAGGTGGTCCAGCCGGACGACGCCCGCACGGTCGGCACGCTGCCGCCCGCCGGCGGTCTCGACCTGGGCGCCGACGCGCCGGAGCGCGACGGCGCACCGGCGCCGTCCTACGTCCCCGTCGTCGGCCGCATCGCGGCGGGCGGGCCGATCCTGGCCGAGCAGGTGGTCGAGGACGTGTTCCCGCTGCCGCGCCAGCTGGTCGGCGAGGGCGACCTGTTCCTGCTGCGCGTCGCCGGGGACTCGATGGTCGACGCGGCGATCTGCGACGGCGACTGGGTGGTCGTGCGCCGCCAGCCCGTCGCGGAGAACGGCGAGATCGTCGCGGCGATGATCGACGGCGAGGCCACCGTCAAGACGCTCAAGCGCGCCGACGGGCACGTGTGGCTGCTGCCGCACAACGCGGCGTACTCGCCCATCCTCGGCGACGAGGCGACCGTCCTCGGACGCGTCGTCAGCGTGCTGCGCAGCCTCTGACCGCCCGGCGCGCACCCGTCCCGCGTGCCGCGCACGCCCGTCCCGCGTGCCGCGCACGCCCCACCCGCCGCACGCGCCCCGCCCCCGGCGCCGGCGGGGGGCGGCGGAAACCCCAGCCGCCGGGCGCCCCCCCCCCCCGCCCGCCCCACCCGCGCCAGGCCC
>NZ_JBHUZW010000204.1:0-2699 GCF_042667215.1 Cellulomonas sp. NPDC057328
CACGCCCGGGTGCCGGCGGCACGGCCGACGCCCACGGCGGACGCCCGCGACCACCGGCGTCGCGGGTGTCGACGCGCACGGCTGTCGGTGCCACGGGGCAGAATGGCCCGGTGAGCCTCTACCGCGACGAGGCGATCGTCCTGCGCACCCACAAGCTGGGGGAGGCCGACCGCATCGTCACCGTCCTCAGCCGCGAGCACGGCAAGGTCCGTGCCGTCGGCAAGGGGGTGCGGCGCACGACGTCCCGGTTCGGCTCGCGGCTCGAGCCGTTCATGCACGTCGACCTCCAGCTCAGCACGGGGCGCAACCTCGACGTCGTGACGCAGGCGGAGACGATCGGCCCGTACGGGCGCCGGATCGGCGAGGACTACACCCTGTACACGGCCGGCACGGTCATGCTCGAGACGGCGGACCGGCTGGTCGAGGCCGAGCGCGAGCCGGCGGTGCAGCAGTACTGGCTGCTCGTGGGCGCCGTCCGGGCGCTCGCTTCCCGGGAGCACGCCCCCGGGCTCGTGCTCGACTCCTACCTGCTGCGCGCCCTCGCGATCGCCGGGTGGGCACCGAGCTTCACGGACTGCGCGCGGTGCGGCGCCCCCGGCCCGCACCACGCGTTCGCGGTGGCCGTGGGCGGGGCCGTGTGCGGCGCGTGCCGGCCGCCCGGTGCCGCGGCGCCCGCACCCGAGACGTTCGCGCTGCTCGCGGCGCTGCTGTCCGGTGACTGGTCGGTCGCCGACCCGAGCGCCGAGCGGCACCGCGCCGAGGGCAACGGCCTCGTCGCGGCGTTCTGCCAGTTCCACCTCGAGCGCCGGCTGCGCTCGCTCCCGATGGTCGAGAGGGTCTGATGCCGGTCCCGCCCCCGCCGCACCCGAGCGGTGCGCGTCCCCCTGCCGTGCCCCGCGAGCTCGTGCCCCGGCACGTCGCGGTCGTCATGGACGGCAACGGCCGTTGGGCCAACGCGCGCGGGCTGCCGCGCACGGCCGGGCACGCCGCGGGGGAGGCGTCCCTGCTCGACGTCGTCGCGGGCGCCATCGAGATCGGCGTCGAGCACGTGTCGGCGTACGCGTTCTCGACGGAGAACTGGAACCGCTCGCCGGACGAGGTGCGGTTCCTCATGGGCTTCAACCGCGACGTGCTGCGCCGCCGTCGCGACCTCATGGACTCGTGGGGCGTCCGGGTGCGGTGGGCCGGCCGTCGTCCCCGGCTGTGGCGCTCGGTGATCGCCGAGCTCGAGACGGCCGAGCGGCAGACGGTCGGCAACACGACGTGCACGCTGACGATGTGCGTCAACTACGGCGGCCGCGCCGAGATCGCGGACGCCGCGAAGGCTGTCGCGCAGGAGGTCGCCGCGGGGCGCCTCAAGGCCGACAAGGTGGACGAGAAGGTCCTCGCCCGCTACCTCGACGAGCCGGACCTGCCCGACGTCGACCTCTTCCTCCGCTCGTCCGGCGAGCAGCGGATCTCCAACTTCATGCTGTGGCAGTCCGCGTACGCGGAGATGGTGTTCCTCGACGAGCCGTGGCCCGACGTGGACCGCCGGCACCTGTGGCGGGCGGTCGAGACGTACGCGAGGCGCGACCGCCGGTACGGCGGCGCCGTCGACGCGCCGGCGGCGCCCGCAGGCTGAGCGCCGGCGGCGCCCGCAGGCTGAGCGCCGGCGGCGCCCGCCGGCTGAGCGCGGGCGCGTCGCCGCCCGCCGCCGCGTGGCGTCGGTGGGCGACGCTAGCCTCGCGCCATGACCGACGACGACGTCCCCGCCCTCTTCGTCCCGCCCGTGCCGGGCACCACCCGTGCCGTCGCGCGCGTCGGCATGGTCACGTTCGACACCCGGGACGCGCACGCGCTCGCCGCCTGGTGGGCCGCGCGCACCGGCGGGCACCTCCAGGCGCACCCGGGCTTCGTGATGGTGCACGCCCCGGCACCCGGCGGCGTGACCCTCGGGTTCCAGGAGGTCGCGGACCCGACGCCCGGCAAGAACCGCGTGCACGTCGACCTCGCCGTCGACGACGTCGCGCGCTTCGTCGACGCCTGCCTCGCGGCCGGCGCGCAGCGCGTCGGCGACCACGCGTTGCCGGACGGGTTCGCGTGGACGGTGCTGGCCGACCCGGACGGTAACCAGTTCTGCGTCTCGCCCGCCCACGGCGCCTGACGGAGCCGGCCGTCCCGGGGGCCGGCGGCCGTCGTCACGGACGCCGCCGTCGCCACGCCGGTGGTGCAGCCGGGGGCACCGGCCCGGCGCGCGGCTGTCGGAGGGGGGTCGTAGCGTGGCCGCATGACGAGCGACTCCGGCGACACCTCCGTGCAGGACCCGTCCGACCCCACCGGGTCGAGCACGATCAAGGACCCCGACGACTGGACCACGGGCGACGAGCCCGCCACCGGCGCCCAGCTGAGCTACCTCGGCACGCTGGCGCGCGAGGCGGGCCGCGACGTGCCCGAGAACCTCACCAAGGCCGACGCCTCGAAGCTGATCGACGAGCTGCAGGGCGAGAGCCCGCGCGCGCAGGACGTCCCGGACGTCGACGACCAGATGAAGGAGCCGCCGGACTGACCGTCCGCCCGGTCCCGTACCGGGCGGGTCCCGTACCGGGAGGCGCCCGGCACGGGACCGGGCCTCAGGTGTTCGTCGTCCCCCAGTCGTCGCTGCCGTTCCGGCCGCTGCGGTCCCGCAGCGAGCGCACCCGTTCGGAGACGGACACGGG
>NZ_JBHUZW010000205.1:0-2607 GCF_042667215.1 Cellulomonas sp. NPDC057328
GGGCGGTGGTGCGCCGCACCACCGCCCGTCGACGTCCGTCCCCCGGTCGTCCCGGGGCGTGCCCGTCAGACCCGGACGACGACCTTGCCGCGCACGTGCCCGCTCGCGCTCGCCTCGTGCGCCGCCGCGGCGTCGGCCAGGTCGAACACCTCCGCGACGTCCACGCGGAGCTTCCCGGCGTCCGCCAGCGCGCTCAGGGCGTCGAGGTCCGCGGTGCTGGGCCGCACCCACACGTAGTGCCCGCCGAGCTCGTCGCGCGCGGCGGCGTCGACGATCGACGCGACCGTCCCGCCGTCGGCGAGCACCGCCCGCGTCGTCGGCACGAGGTCGTCGGAGCCGTAGTCGAGGACGACGTCGACGCCCTGCGGCGCGAGCGCGCGGACCCGGTCGACCAGGCCCTCGCCGTACGCGACCGGCTCGGCGCCGAGCGCGCGGAGGTGGTCGTGGTTGCGCTCGGACGCGGTGCCGATCACGCGGGCGCCGCGCGCGGCCGCGATCTGCACCGCGAACTGCCCGACGCCGCCGGCGGCCGCGTGCACGAGGACCGTCTGCCCCGCCCGCACGCCCGCGCGCTCGATGCTCTGGTACGCCGTGAGGCCGGCGAGCGGCACGGCCGCGGCCTCCTCGAACGACCACGCCGCCGGCTTGCGCGCGAGCGTCCGGACGGGCGCCGCGACGAGCTCGGCGAACGTGCCGCCCTGCACCCAGTCCTTGCGCACGTACCCGTACACCTCGTCGCCGGCCCGGAGCTCCGGCGTGTCGAGACCGGGCCGCTCGACGACGCCCGCGACGTCCCAGCCGGGCACGACGGGGAACGTCACGTCCATGACCTGGTCGAGGTACCCGGCGCGCATCTTCCAGTCGACGGGGTTGACCGAGGCGGCGCGGACGCGCACGAGCACGCTGTCGGGGCCGACCTTGGGCGTGGGCTGCTCGGTGAGCTCGAGGACGTCGGGACCGCCGTACCGGGCGTAGGTGATGGCTCGCATACCGGGGGCAACGGCACCGGCGCCCGGCGTCTTCCCGGCACGTCGCCCGGCCGGCGACTCAGCGCGCGCTCAGGAACGGTCCCGCAGCGTGGGCGCATGACCGTCGACCCCGTGCGCCGCCTGCGGTCGCGCGCCGGCACGGCGCTCTTCCTGCGGGTCGCCGGACCCCACGGCGAGCGCAGCCGCCACCGGATCCACCACCGTCCCGGCCCGCGCTGGTTCGCGCCCGACGCCGCGATCCGCCAGGTGCACGGCGACGCGTCGATGTTCGTGGGCGGGCTGCGGTCGCTGCTGCTGCAGTCGCTGCACCCCGCCGCGATGGCCGCGGTCGCCGAGCACTCCGGGTACCGCGCCGACCCGTGGGGACGGCTGTCGCGCACGAGCACGTTCCTCGCGGTCACGGTCTTCGGCACGGCGGAGGACGCGCAGGCCGCCGTCGACGCCGTCCGCACCATCCACGGCCGCATCCGGGGCACCACTGCCGAGGGCATCGCCTACGCCGCCGACGACCCCGACCTGCTGCGCTGGGTGCACGTCGCGGAGATCGAGAGCTTCCTCGACGCGCACCAGCGGTACGGGACCCACCCGCTGACGCCCGCGCGCGCCGACGCCTACGTCGCGCAGGCCGCGCGGATCGGGCGCGCGATGGGCGCCGCGGACGTCCCCGAGACCGTCGCCGACCTGCACGCCGCCATCGCGTCGTACCGGCCGGTGCTGCGGGCCACGCCCGCCGCCCTCGACGCGGCGGCGTTCCTGCTGCGCGAGCCGCCCGTCCCGCCGGCGTTGCGCCTCGGCTACACGGCGCTCGCGCAGGCGGCGGTCGCGAGCCTGCCGGTCTGGGCCGTCGACGGGCTCGGGCTGGCACCGGTCGGCAGGGCGCGCGGCACCGCCGCCCGCTGGGCGGGGCGGCAGGCGACGCGGACCGTGCGGTGGCTGCTGGCGGGTCAGGACACCGCCGCGGCGCAGGCGGCCTGAGGCGCCGCGCGCATCCGGGTGCTTTCGCCCGCGCGGGGGTGTGGCTCGACGGGCGTCCAGGACGAGCGACGCCTACGGTGGGTGCGCGCGTGAGACCACACGCCACCCACCCCTCGAGGAGCCCCGTGAGCGAGCAGCGCACCGACGGTCCGCCGGACGTGGACGACGGGTTGCGCACGTCGCGACCGCCGGAGGGGTTCGAGCACGTCCGCACGTGGATGCTCGACAACACCGGTGAGCTGTCGCGGCTGCGCCACGAGCTCGCCGCCGAGACCGGCGGCGACCCCGCGCGTCTCGACCCCGTGGGCGAGCGCATGGTCCTCATCGCGAGCGAGCTGGCCACGAACGCGCTGCTGCACGGCATCCCGCCGACGTACGTGACGCTGAGCCGGCGCGACCCCCACCTGCTGCTCGACGTCGCCGACCACGACGTGCGCAGCGAGCCGCGGATCGCGGGCGAGCGCGCCGCCGGCATGGGCGGCTTCGGTCTGCAGATCGCCCGCCGCCTCTCGCAGGACGTCGGCTGGTACGCCGACGAGACGACGAAGCACGTCTGGGCGCTCCTGGAGGCCCAACCGGGCTGACGACCCGGCCCCCCGACGCCGAACCGGCCGCCGTGCAGCATCCCGTGACGCGGGTGCTG
>NZ_JBHUZW010000206.1:0-2566 GCF_042667215.1 Cellulomonas sp. NPDC057328
GTCCGCGCACGGCGTGACAATGGAGGACGTGACCGTCGAGCGCGCACCCCGGGTGGCCATGCTCTCGGTGCACACGTCCCCCCTCGACCAGCCCGGCACGGGCGACGCGGGGGGCATGAACGTCTACGTGCTGGAGCTGTCGCGCGCGCTCGCGGCCCGCGGCGCGCGCGTCGAGATCTTCACGCGTGCGACCGCGTCGGACCTGCCGGAGACCGTGGTGCTGGACGGCACGACCGCCGACGGCCGCACGCTCGCGGGCCCGGAGGCGCGCGACGTCCTGCTCGCCGACGACGTCCCGCCGGGCGTCGTCCCGCCCGTGCTCGTGCACCACGTGCCCGCGGGACCGTTCGAGGCGCTCGACAAGAACGACCTGCCGGGCGTCCTGTGCGGCATGGCGGCGGGCGTGCTGCGCTCCGAGGCCGCGCGCCGGCCCGGCTGGTACGACGTCGTGCACTCCCACTACTGGCTCTCGGGTCAGGTCGGCGCGATCGCCGCGCAGCGGTGGGAGGTGCCGCTCGTGCACACCGCCCACACGCTGGCGCGAGTGAAGAACGCGAGCCTCGGCCCGGGCGACGCGCCGGAGCCGACCGTGCGCGTCGTGGGGGAGGAGCAGGTCGTCGCGGAGGCGGACGCGCTCGTCGCGTCCACGCCCGTCGAGGCGCGCGAGCTCGTCGAGCTGTACGCCGCCGACCCGCAGCTCGTGCACGTCGTGGAGCCGGGCGTGGACCTCGACCGGTTCGCGCCGGCCGCGCCGGGGGGACGTGCGGCCGCCCGCCGCCGGCTCGGGCTGCCGCTCGACCGGCAGGTCGTGCTGTTCGCGGGGCGCGTGCAGGCGCTCAAGGCCCCCGACGTTCTGGTCCGCGCGCTCGGCGTGCTGCGCGACGCGGGCCGTCCCGTGCCGCTGCTCGTCGTGCTCGGCGGGCCGAGCGGGCGAGCGACGGCGGTGCGCGAGCTGCTCGCGCTCGCGGCGACGTGCGGGGTCGCGGACGACGTCCTCGTGCACCCGCCGGCGCCGCGCGACCGCCTGCCGCTCTGGTACCACGCGGCCGACGTCGTCGCGATGCCCTCGCGCTCGGAGTCGTTCGGCCTCGTCGCCGCGGAGGCGCAGGCCAGCGGCGTGCCGGTGCTCGCGGCCGCCGTCGGCGGGCTGCGCACGGTCGTCGACGACGGCGTGTCCGGCCGGCTCGTCCCGGACCACGAGCCCGGGCGGTGGGCGGACGTGCTCGCCGACGCGCTCGCGGACGACGAGCGCCGCGCCGCGTGGGGCCGTGCCGCCCGCCGGGTCGCGGAGCGGTTCGGCTGGGACGCCGCGGCCGACCAGCTCCTCAAGGTCTACGCGGTCGCCGCCGAGCAGCGCCGCTGAGCCCGCTGAACCCGCGAGTCCCGCGAGGTCGCGGGACTCGCGCGAGGTCGCGGGCTCCGACCCGCGACCTCGTGCCCGACCCGCGACCTCGCGCCGCACCCGCGACCTCGCGGGCGGGCCGTCCGTCGACCGGGGGACGGACGTCCCTGCGTCCCGGGTCCGCGGCTGCGGCAGGATGGAGGCATGACCTACACCCTCGTGCTGCTCCGCCACGGCGAGAGCGAGTGGAACGCGAAGAACCTCTTCACCGGCTGGGTCGACGTCCCGCTGTCGGAGAAGGGCGTCGAGGAGGCCAAGCGCGGCGGCACGCTGCTGACCGACGCCGGCGTGCTGCCGGACGTCGTGCACACGTCCCTCCTGCGCCGGGCCATCACGACGGCGAACTACGCGCTCGACGCGGCCGACCGCCTGTGGATCCCCGTCAAGCGCTCGTGGCGCCTGAACGAGCGCCACTACGGCGCCCTGCAGGGGAAGAACAAGAAGCAGACGCTCGAGGAGTACGGCGAGGAGCAGTTCATGCTCTGGCGCCGCTCGTACGACGTCCCGCCGCCCGAGATCGAGCTCGGCACCGAGTTCTCCCAGGACCAGGACCCCCGCTACGCCGGCGAGCCGATCCCGCGCACCGAGGCGCTCGCCCAGGTCCTCGACCGCGCGCTGCCGTACTGGGACGCGGAGATCGTCCCCGACCTGCGGGCCGGCAAGGTCGTCCTCGTCGCCGCGCACGGCAACTCGATCCGCTCGATCGTCAAGTACCTCGATGACGTCGACGAGCAGACCATCGCCGGCATCAACATCCCCACCGGCATCCCGCTGCTCTACGAGCTCGACGAGGAGACGCTGAAGCCGACCGTCGCGGGCGGCACGTACCTCGACCCGGAGGCCGCCAAGGCCGCCATCGCCGCGGTGGCGAACCAGGGCCGCTGACCCGACCCGCACGCACCGACGGGCCGTCGTCCCCCCCGGGACGGCGGCCCGTCGTCGTGCACGGCAGCCGCCCGCGCACCCGCCCGCCGCGGCGGCCCGTCGCCGCACCCCGTCGCCGCACCCCGCGAACGCGCTGTGGTGCGCGTGCAGGAGTCCACGTCCGCGAACCACGGCCCGTCCGGCCGTCGCAGGTGCGCCCGGACGTGACGAGGCGCCCGCCCCCTCCCCGGGACGGGCGCCTCGCGGTGCGAGCCGGGGTACGGCTCGGTGGTCGCCGGG
>NZ_JBHUZW010000207.1:0-2531 GCF_042667215.1 Cellulomonas sp. NPDC057328
GGCACCCGCGGGTGTCGCGCCCGTCGTCGTGCCGCCACGGCGACGCCGTGCGGCGCCGCTTGCCACAATGGCCCTGCGACGGGCGGCGACCCGTCGTGGCGGGATGCCTGTTAGCGTTCACAGCACGGGGGACGCGCTGCCCGCGCCGATCCGTCCGGACGGGAAGAGTCGAAGGTGACAGCGAGGTCCACCAGCGAGCCGGTCGTGCCGCGTCCCGGCGGCGTCGCGCGTGCCGCGGGGACCGCCCGAGGCCCTCGTCCGCCCGCCATGGGCGACGTGGCGCAGGTGGCCGGCGTGTCGCACCAGACCGTCTCGCGCGTGCTCAACGACCACCCGAACGTCCGCCCGGAGACGCGGGCGCGCGTCCTCGCCGCCATCGAGCAGCTGGGGTACCGCCGCAACACCGCGGCGCGGGCGCTCGTGACCCGGCGGACCGGCGCCATCGGCGTGGTCACGGAGGACTCGCCGCTCTTCGGCCCGACGATGACGCTCATCGCCCTCGAGAACGCCGCGCGCGGCCAGGGGATGTACGTCTCGGTCGCCACGGTGACGCGGTGGGACGTCGCCACGGTGCAGGCGTCCCTCGAGCACTACCTGGACCAGGGGGTCGACGGCGTCGTCGTCATCGCGTCCCACGACGAGGCGGTCCGTGCGGTGCGCTCGTACCCCACGCACGTGCCGGTCGTCATGGTGGGCCCCGCCGACCTCGACGGGGACGTGCACACCGCGGCCGTCGACCAGTACGCGGGCGCGCGGCTCGCGACGCGGCACCTGCTCGACCTCGGGCACACCGACGTGCTGCACGTGGCCGGGCCGGACGTGTGGCTGGACGCCCGCGCGCGCGCCCGCGGCTGGCACGACGCGATGCTGCAGCGGGGCCTGCGCCCGCGCGCGCCCGTGGCGGGGGACTGGACGGCGTCGACCGGCTTCCGCATCGGGAGCCGGCTCGTGACGGCGGACCGGACGGGCGAGGACCGCCTGCCGACGGCGGTGTTCGCGGCGAACGACCAGCTCGCGCTGGGGCTGCTGCACGCGTTCGCCGAGGCGGGCGTGCGGGTGCCGCACGACGTCTCGGTCGTGGGCTACGACGACGTGGAGGGGGCGGCGCACTTCTTCCCGCCGCTCACCACGGTGACCCCCGACTTCGCCGCCCTGGGCCGGCGGTGCCTGGACCAGCTGGTGCGCGCCATGGCGGGCGAGCCGCCCGAGCCCGCGCTCGTCGGCGCGTCGCTGACGGTGCGCGCGTCGAGCGCGGCACCCCGCGCCTGACCCCGGACGCGTGACCGGTTCGTGACCGTCCGGACTCTTGACCCGTCCGTTGTGAGCGTTAACACTTCACGTGTCCGACATCGGGGTCGGAACCCGCTCAAGGAGGAGTCCATGTCTCGTCCCGCATCCCTGCGCACCCGCCTCGCCGCGCTCGTCGGCATCGGTGCGGTGCTCGCCCTCGGCGCCTGCAGCAGCGGCGGCAGCGCCGACGCCGGGTCCGACGGCGGCTCCGGCGACGGCGACCTCATCCGCGTGGGCTTCTCGCAGCTCGGCGCGGAGAGCGGCTGGCGCACCGCCAACACCGAGTCGGTGAAGGCGAGCCTGACCGAGGAGAACGGCTTCGACCTCAACTTCGTCGACGCCCAGCAGAAGCAGGAGAACCAGATCAAGGCGCTGCGCGACTTCGTCGCGCAGGACGTCGACGTCATCGCGTTCTCGCCCGTCATCGAGACCGGGTGGGACGAGGTGCTGCAGGAGATCAAGGACTCGGGCATCCCCGTCGTCCTCGTCGACCGCACGGTCGACACGTCCGTGGAGGACCCGTTCGTCACCTGGATCGGCGCCGACTTCGAGCAGGAGGGGCGCACGGCCGGCGAGTGGGTCGCCGAGAACGCGCCCGACGCGAAGATCTTCGAGCTCCAGGGCACGCTCGGCTCCGGGGCGCAGGTCGACCGGGAGGAGGGGTTCAACGAGGTCGTCGGCGAGCAGGTCATCGGCAAGGCGTCCGGCAACTTCACGCGCGCCGAGGGCCGCACGGCGGTCGAGGCGGCGCTGCAGGCCTACCCCGAGATGAACCTGATCTTCACGCACAACGACGACATGGGCCTCGGCGCCATCGAGGCGATCGAGGCGGCCGGCAAGGTCCCCGGCAAGGACATCCAGATCGTGTCCGTCGACGGTGTCCGCGACGGCCTGCAGGCCCTCGTCGACAAGAAGTTCAACTTCGTCGTCGAGTGCAACCCGGTGTTCGGCGACCAGCTGGCCGAGCTCATCACGCAGGTGGCCGACGGCGAGGACGTGCCGGAGACCACGGTCGTCGAGGACAAGTCGTTCGACCAGACGATCACGCAGGCGGACGTCGACGCCCGCGCCTACTGACGCAGCACCGACCGACGCGGCACTGACCGACGCGGCGCCCGCACACGCGGCGCCGGCCGGCGCGCGGGCGGGCCACCCCGGCCCGACCCCCCCCCCCCCGGCGCGGGAGGACAACCCAGTACCACACCCACCCCCACGCGGGCGACGCCCCCCCGCGGGTGAAC
>NZ_JBHUZW010000208.1:0-2505 GCF_042667215.1 Cellulomonas sp. NPDC057328
GTCGTCCGCCCGCGGCCCGTCAGCCCGGCGTCACCGTGAACGGCTCGTGCGTGATCATGCTCGGCTGCACCTCCATGACCACCGACGCCGGGTCGGTGATCGTGTACGCGACCTCGAACGTGACACTCTGCCCCGGCTGGACCGGCTCCGACGGCGCGAGCGCGAGGTCGGAGCCGTAGTCGTGAATCTCCGTCGCGGCCGCCCCGCCGGACGTCACGGAGGTGAAGAACAGCACCGGGTGGTACTCCTCCGCGGTGTTGTTGGTGAGGGTCACCGCGAACCGCATGTGCTCGCCGGTGGCCCCGACGCCGCTCGCGTACGGCGACGGCTGGTAGGGCGCGGGCGCCGCGACCGCCACCTCGAGCCCGTCCTCGTACACGAACGTCTCGCCGAACGCGACCGTCATGTCGGCGGCGGGGTCGCCGCCCGACGGCTCGTCCAGCGCGAACGGGTCGGGGGACGGGTCGGTCGACGGCTCGTCGAGGGGCAGCGGCTCGTCGAACGGCAGCGGCTCGTCCGCCGTTAGGCCCGCCTCGAAACCCTGCGCGAACTCGGTGAACACCCGCGCGTACACCGCGTGCGACAGGACGACCATGCCCACCGACACGACCGCGACGACCACACCCGCGATCGCCATGCCGCGCCCGGGCCGCGCCTTCACCAGCGCGACGACGCCCACGACGAGCCCCGCGACCGCCAGCACGCCCGCCAGGTAGTTGACGAACGGCACCCAGCTGAGCAGCAGCGCGACACCGGCGAGGACCAGCGCCGTGATCGCCATGCCCTTGCCCGCCGGCTGCGACCCCGGGGGCGTGAACGCGCCGGGGTGGCCCGTGCCGGGCGCCAGGTACGGCGGCGGGCTGCCGGGCACGCCGTAGCCGGGGGCGGCGGCGGTGGGCGGGGGCGGGGTGCCGTGCTGCCCGCCGTAGCCGGGGCCGGCGTACGCGGGCGGCGGCGGGGTGCCGTGCGGGGCGGCGAACGCGGGCGCGGGGTGCGGGGCGGCAGGGATCGGGGCGCCGTGGGGTGCGGGGGCGCCGTAGGTGGGGGCGGCGGGTGTTGCTGCGGGGGCGCCGAAGGAGGGCGCGGCGGGTGTCGCTGCCGGGGTGCCCGGGGCGGCCCCGGCGGGTGCCGGTGCGGGGGCGCCGAAGACCGGAGCGGCCGGTGCCGCCGCGGCAGCGGCCGGTGCCGCGTCCGCCGCCGCACGGGTGCCGTCGGCACGGTCGTCGGCGCCCGCGGCCGGAGATGCGGTCGGCGGTGCGGGCGTCGGCAGCGGCGGCAGCGGGACGGCCGGCGCGGACCCGTACGGCGCGGCGGCCGCCAGGGGCGCGTCGTCGGACGCGGGCGGGCGCGGTCCGCCGCCGGGGAGCGGGGCGTCCGGCGGCGGCGGGACGGTGCCCGACCCGTCGGTGGGCACGGGCGCGTCGGTGGGTACGGGCTCGTCGGTGGTCACGCGGACGGGCTCCTCGTCGAGGTGGGGGCGGGGCCGCGACGTGGCGGGTCGCCCGGCGCGCGTCGTGCGGGGCCAGTATCGGGGAGACGTACGTCCGTCCGACTCGCCCGTCCGCGTGGCGTCGGCGGCACCGTCGGACGGCCCGGCACCACGACGTACCCCTCGTGCACGTCGCCGAGCACGCGCATGCGCGGGTCGCGCGTCCCCCACAGCCACGCGAGGTGCGCGCACAGGATCGCGTCGACCTCGTCCTCGACGGCCCGGAGCGCGGCGATGCGGTCCGCGCGCCCGACGACGGCGCGGATCTCCTGCCAGCGCGGATGCGCGTCGAGGTGCATCGTCGGCCCGCACACGCGCTGGAGGTGGTCGACGAGCCGGCGCCATGCGTCCGTGAGCGACGCCAGGTCGCGTCCGGGCTTCACCTTGTACGGCAGCACGCGCCCGAGCCCGAACAGCGTGACCATCGCCGGGTGCGGGTACACCTCGACGGCCACGGACGTCGGCCCGTCGGGCGCGGTCGCCGGGTCGACGTCCCACCCGAACCGCTGCGCGAGCGTCCCGCCGCGCGGCGGGTCCATCCACGGCCGCGACCGGTTGGACGGGTGCGCGCCCGCGTCGTACCGCCCGAACTCCGCGTGCAGCAGCTTCTCCGGCAGGCGCGACCCCGTCGCGTTGGGGACGACCAGCGGCGCGTCGACCGCGACGACGACGCGTCCGGGCGCGTGCGCGGCGAGCGCGTCCGCGATCTCGTCGTCGGTCCGCACGGTCGCCGAGTGCACGAGCCGCCCCGCCGCGTCGGCGAACGCGATCCCGGTCCGGTTGCGCGTGCCCCAGGCGAGGTCGACCCCGACGTACGTCGTCACCGGGCCAGTCTGCCGACCCACCGGCCCGCCGACGCCGGCCTCCCGCCGAGCTCGCCGCCGGGCCACGCCCGCCGCCGAGGTCGCCGGTTCGACGTCCACCTCGCCTGCCCGAGCCGGCGACCTCACCACCGAACCGGCGACCTCGGCGACCGGCGGCGGTGCGGCCGGGACCGGTGTCCGCGCGGCCGTCGT
>NZ_JBHUZW010000209.1:0-2356 GCF_042667215.1 Cellulomonas sp. NPDC057328
CCGTCAGACGACGGCGGCCGACGTCCAGCGCGGGTCGGCCGTCGTGACGACGTGCACGTCGCCCGTGAGCGTCGTGCGCGCCGTCGTCTCCTTGTCGGAGCACGACGGGCCGACCCACAGCTCGAGCTCGCCCGGCTCCACGACGCGGCGGCCCGAGCGGTCCGTGAACGCCACGCGCGCCGTCGGCACGACGAGCTCGATCTCGGCGGACTCCCCGGCCGCGAGCTCGACGCGCCGGTACCCGACGAGCTGTGCGACCGGGCGGGTCACGCTCGCGACGACGTCGTGCGCGTACAGCTGCACGACGTCGGCACCGGCGCGCTCGCCCGTGTTCGTCACGCGCACGCGCGCCGTGACGGCACCGTCCGTGCGGGCCTCGGCGTCCACGACCAGGTCGCTGTGCGCGAAGGTCGTGTACGACAGGCCGAACCCGAACGGACGCACGGGCACCGTGCTGAGGTTCGTGACGTCGCCGTCGCCGCCGAGCGCCGGGTGCAGGTAGCTGAACGGCTGCGCGCCCGACGACCGCGGCAGGCTGACGGGCAGCCGGCCCGAGGGGTTGACGCGACCCGACAGCACGCCGGCGAGCGCGCGCCCGCCCTCCTCGCCGGGGAAGAACGCCTGCACGACGGCCGCGCAGCGCTCCAGCGCCCAGTCGAGGACGTACGGGCGGCCCGTGAGCAGCACGAGGACGACCGGCGTGCCCGTGGCGAGCACGGCCTCGACGAGCGCACGCTGCACGCCCGGCAGGTCGAGGTCGTCGCGGTCGCAGCCCTCGCCGACGGTGCCGCGGCCGAACAGGCCCGCGTGGTCGCCCATGACGAGCACCGCGACGTCCGCCGACGACGCGGTGGCGACCGCCTCGTCGAAGCCGGACGTGTCGTCGTCGTCCACGGCGCAGCCGCGCGCCGCCACGACCTCGGCACCCGTGAGCTCCTCGACGAGCGCCTCGCGCACCGTCGGGATCTCGAGCGCCACCTCGGCGTCGGGGTGCTGCGCGAGCACGTGGTTGAGGAACGAGTAGCAGCCGAACAGCGCGTGCGGGCGGTCGGCGTTCGGGCCGATCACGGCGACGCGGCGCGGCTGCGCGAGCGGCAGCGTGCCGTCGTTGCCGAGGAGCACGAGCGACTCCTCCGCGAGGCGCGCGGCGACCCGGCGGTGCTCGGGGCTGTCGAGGTCGACGCCGCTCGGCGGCTCGTCCTCGAACGTCGCCGTGAGCAGGCCGACCTCGTCCTTCTGCCGCAGCACGCGCAGCACGGCGCGGTCCACCAGCGCCTCGTCGACCGCGCCGGAGCGGACGGCCGCGGCCAGCGGGTCGAGGTACGCGTCGCCGGTGGGCAGCTCGATGTCGACGCCGGCGTTGAGCGCCAGGCCCGCCGCCTCCCCGAGGTCGCCCGCCACGTGGTGCAGCAGGTGCAGGAACGCCACGCCGAAGTAGTCGGCGACGACGGTGCCGTCGAAGCCCCACTCCCCGCGCAGCTTGTCCGTCAGCAGGCGCGGGTCGGACGCGACGGGCACGCCGTCGATCTCCGCGTACGAGTGCATGACCGAGCGGACGCCGCCGTCGAGCACCGCCATCTCGAACGGCGGGAGCAGCACGTCGGCCACCTCGCGCGGGCCGGCGTGCACGGGCGCGAAGTTCCGCCCCGACTGCGACGCCGAGTACCCGACGAAGTGCTTGAGCGTGGCGAGCACGCCGGTTGACTGCAGGCCCCGCACGTACGACGTGCCGAGCGTGCCGACGAGGTACGGGTCCTCGCCGATGCACTCGTCGACGCGGCCCCAGCGCGGGTCGCGCACGACGTCGAGCACCGGGGACAGGCCCTGGTGGATGCCGAGGTCGCGCATGGACCCACCGATGAGGGCGGCCATCTCCTCGACCAGCTCGGGGTCGAACGACGCGCCCCACGCGAGCGGCGTCGGGAAGGTCGCGGCCTTCCACGCGGACAGGCCGGTCAGGCACTCCTCGTGCACGATCGCCGGGATGCCGAGGCGCGTCCCCGTGACGAGCCGGCGCTGCTGCGCCCACAGCCGGCGCGCCTGCGCGTCGGCCTCGACCGGGCGCGTGCCGTACACGCGGGTGAGGTGACCGAGGCCGTGCTTCGTCACGTCGTCGTAGCCACGGGCGGCCTCGAACTCGCCCTGCAGCGGGGCGACGGCCTCGCCGTCCTCCTTCTCCCAGAAGCCGACGATCTGGGCCAGCTTCTCCTCGAGGGTCATCCGGGCGAGCAGCCCCTCGGGCGTGCGGTCCTCTGTGGCCCGGCTCGTGGCCGGCACTGCGGACACCTGCAGATCCGTCACGGATCCCACTCCTTCGATGGTGCGACGGGACGGGCGGGCGCACGCGTGTCTCGCG
>NZ_JBHUZW010000210.1:0-2156 GCF_042667215.1 Cellulomonas sp. NPDC057328
GGGCGGTGCGAGCCAGCACCGCCCCGCGTCGTCGTGTCAGCCGACCTGGTGCGACTGGAACCGGACGATCTTCGCGAACTCCTCGGGGTCGAGGCTCGCGCCGCCGACGAGGGCGCCGTCGACGTCCGGCTTCGCCATGATCGACGCGACGTTCGACGACTTCACCGAACCGCCGTAGAGCACGCGGACGGCGTCGGCCGTCGCCTGGTCGTACAGCTCGGCGACGCGCACCCGGATAGCCCCGCACAGCTCCTGGGCGTCCTCCGGCGTCGCCGTCTCGCCCGTGCCGATGGCCCACACGGGCTCGTAGGCCACGACGAGGCCGGCGACCTGCTCGGCCGTCAGGCCCTGCAGCGCACCGTCCAGCTGCGCGAGCGTGTGCGGCACGTGCTCGCCGGCCTTGCGGACCTCGAGCGGCTCGCCGACGCACAGGATCGGCACGAGGCCGGCCTTGAGCGCCGACGTGACCTTGGCGTTCACCAGGGCGTCGTCCTCGTGGTGGTACTGACGACGCTCCGAGTGCCCGACGGCCACGTACGTGCAGCCGAGCTTCGTGAGGAACAGCGGCGAGATCTCGCCGGTGTACGCGCCCGACTCGTGGGCCGACACGTCCTGCGCGCCGTAGACGAGCTCGAGCTTGTCGGCGTCCACGAGCGTCTGCACGCTGCGCAGGTCCGTGTACGGCGGGAGCACCGCCACCTCGACGGACGCGTAGTCGTGCTTCGCGTCCTTGAGGGTCCACGCCAGCTTCTGCACGGTGTGCGTCGCCTGGTGGTGGTCGAGGTTCATCTTCCAGTTGCCCGCCATCAGCGGGGTACGCGTGTTCGCCACGGCTCAGTCCTCCAGAACTGCGATGCCCGGGAGGGTCTTGCCCTCGAGGAACTCCAGCGACGCGCCGCCGCCGGTCGAGATGTGGCCGAAACCGGCCTCGTCGAAGCCGAGCGTGCGCACGGCCGCGGCGGAGTCGCCGCCCCCGACGATGGTGAAGCCGCCGGCCGCGCCCGCGTCGACGAGGGCCTGCGCGACGGCACGCGTGCCGGCGGCGAACGCCTCGAACTCGAACACGCCCGCGGGGCCGTTCCACACGACCGTCTTGGCGTCGGTGATCTTCGACGCGAAGAGCTCGGCGCTCTCCGGTCCGATGTCGAGGCCCATCTGGTCGTCCGGGATCGCGTCGACCGCGACGGTGGTGGCCGGCGCGTCGGCGGCGAACCGCGGCGCGACGACGACGTCGACGGGCAGCACGATCTCGACGCCGCGCTCCGCGGCGGCCGCGAGGTAGCCCTTGACCGTCTCGACCTGGTCCTCCTCGAGCAGGCTCGTGCCCACCGAGCGACCCTGCGCCGCGAGGAACGTGAAGAGCATGCCGCCGCCGATGAGCAGCCGGTCGGCCTTGCCGATGAGGTTCTCGATCACGCCGAGCTTGTCGGAGACCTTCGAGCCGCCGAGCACGACGACGTACGGGCGCGCCGGGTCGTCGGTCGCCTTGCGCAGCGACTCGACCTCCTTGAGCACCAGCTGGCCGACGGCGTGCGGGAGCCGCTGCGCGACGTCGTAGACCGACGCCTGCTTGCGGTGCACGACGCCGAAGCCGTCGGAGACGAACGCGTCCGCGAGGGACGCCAGCTCGTCGGCGAGCGCACCGCGCTCCGCCTCGTCCTTGGACGTCTCGCGCGCGTCGAAGCGCACGTTCTCGAGCAGCGCGAGCTGCCCGTCCTCGAGCGCCGCGACGGTCGCCTTCGCCGACTCGCCGACGAGGTCCTCGGCGAGCGCGACCGGCTGGCCGAGCAGCTCGCCGAGGCGCTCCGCGACGGGCGCGAGGGAGTACTTCGCCTCGGGGGTGCCCTTCGGGCGGCCCAGGTGGGCGACGACGACGACGCGCGCGCCCTTGCCGAGCAGCGCCTGCAGCGTCGGCAGCGCGGCGCGGATGCGGCCGTCGTCGGTGATGGTGGTGCCGTCGAGCGGCACGTTGAAGTCCGAGCGGACGAGCACGCGCTTGCCGCGCAGGTCGCCCAGGTCGTCGATGGTCTTCATGGTCTCCTACCTCGCTGCCGCCGGGCGGAGCCGACGGCCAGGTGCACGGCCCCGGCGGCGCCGGGGGCGCGGGGCGCACGGCCCCGGACACGGCAGCGTCCGCGTGCGCCGGGCCGGTGGCC
>NZ_JBHUZW010000211.1:0-1924 GCF_042667215.1 Cellulomonas sp. NPDC057328
GTGCGGTACCTCGTACCGAGTGCGGCAGGTACGACTACCGCACTCGGTGGGATCGACCGCACTCGGCGAGGGCGGTGCGGCGCAGGGGTGAGGGAGGGAGGGGTGGGGGAGGGGAGGGAGGGCGCACCGGTGGCGGTGTCGCACCGGTGACGGCGTCCCGTGGCCGGGCTTGACCGCGGGTGGCGGGGCGCGGTCCGATCGGCGCACGGCGCACGGCGCACGGCGCACGGCGCACGGCGCACGGCGCACGGCGCACGGCGCACGGCGCACGGCGCACGGCGCACGGCGAACGGCCGGGCCGGGCCCGGCGGGGACGGAGGTGCGGCATGGGCGCGTGGGCCCCGGGACCGGGTGTCGTGGTGCTGCCCGACGGCCGGTCCGTGCGCGGGCGCGGCCTGCGCGCACCGTCGCCCGACGGCCCGGACCCCGAGCTCGGCGTCTACCTCCTCGCCCGGCGCCCGTCGGTGCCCGCCTGGCAGCACCGCTGGGTCCGCTGGCCAGACTTCGCGCTGCCCGTGTCGACGCGGGACGCGCTCGCGGCGCTGCGCGAGGCCCACGCGCGGGCGGGCGACGAGCGTGTCGAGGTCGCGTGCGCCGGCGGCACCGGACGCACGGGGACGGCGCTCGCGGTCCTCGCCGTGCTCAGCGGCGTGCCGGCGGGCGACGCCGTCGACTGGGTGCGGGCGCACTACCGGCCCGGTGCCGTCGAGACGCCCTGGCAGCGGTGGTGGGTCCGCCGGGCGGCGGACGCCCTCGGACGGCACGGCTAGCCTGGCGGACGGCGCCCGAGGCGGGCGCCGCCCCCGAGCCACGTGAGGACGCCACCGATGCCGAGCCTGCAGCCGTACCGCGCCGACGACGCCCGGTACGACGCGATGACCTACCGCCGGACCGGCCGCTCCGGCCTCGACCTGCCGGCACTCTCGCTCGGCCTGTGGCACAACTTCGGCGACCAGACCCCGTTCGAGACGCAGCGCGCGGTGCTGCGCCGCGCGTTCGACCTGGGCGTCACGCACATGGACCTCGCGAACAACTACGGCCCGCTGCCGGGTGCGGCCGAGGAGAACTTCGGCCGGCACCTCGCGCGCGACCTGCACCCGTACCGTGACGAGCTCGTCCTCTCGACGAAGGCCGGCTACGACATGTGGTCCGGCCCGTACCAGGACGGCGGCTCGCGCAAGTACCTGCTCTCGTCGCTCGACGCGTCGCTGCAGCGGATGGGCCTGGACTACGTCGACGTCTTCTACCACCACCGCCCGGACCCGACGACGCCCCTCGAGGAGACGATGGGCGCGCTGCACCACGCGGTGACGAGCGGGAAGGCGCTGTATGTCGGCGTCTCCAACTACACGCCGGCGCAGACGCGCGAGGCGCACCGGATCCTCGGCGAGATGGGCACCCGCCTGCTCATCCACCAGCCCAGCTACTCGATGTTCAACCGGCACGTCGAGCTCGTCGGCGAGGGGCAGAGCGAGTCGCTGCTCGACGCCGTCGGGGACCTGGGCGTCGGCATGATCGTGTTCTCGCCGCTCGCGCAGGGGCTGCTCACGGGCAAGTACCTGGGCGGCGAGGCGCCGGCCGGCTCGCGCGCGGCGGGTGCGAGCCCGTTCCTGTCGTCGCAGGCGCTGTCCGAGACCTACCTGACGCGGGCGCGGGCGCTGAACGAGATCGCGGCGGGCCGCGGGCAGTCGCTCGCGCAGCTCGCGCTGTCGTGGGTGCTGCGCGACGAGCGCGTGACGTCGGCGCTCATCGGCGCCAGCTCGGTCGCGCAGCTCGAGGACAACGTGCAGGCGCTGTCCGCGGCGCCGCTCACGGCGGACGAGATCGCGGCGATCGAGGAGCACGCGGTCGACGGCACGGGCCGCTGACCGCTAGCGCGCACCGCTCGACCGCCCTGCGCGTGCAGCGTTGCGGACCTCGGGTG
>NZ_JBHUZW010000212.1:0-1916 GCF_042667215.1 Cellulomonas sp. NPDC057328
GGCATCGGCCTGGCCGGCGGCGGCCGGTACGCGCGACCCGGACGCCCGGTTCCGCTCGCGCCAGTGGCGCCAGCGGCTCGAGATCGCCTTCTTCGTCACCCCGGCTCTCGTGCTGTTCGCGGTGTTCGTCGTCGTGCCGATCGTGCAGGCCGGCCGGTACTCCATGTTCAAGTGGAACGGCCTCGGCCCGATGGACGACTTCGTCGGGTTCCAGAACTACGCGAACGCCCTCGCGGACACGATCTTCCAGCGGGCGGTCACCAACAACCTCCTGATCGTGGCGCTGTCCATCGCGATCCAGCTCCCGATCGGTCTCGCGATCGCCCTGCTGCTCAACCGCAGCTTCCCCGGCCGCACCGCGATGCGCGTCATCGTGTTCGTGCCCTACGTGCTGGCCGAGGTCGTGGCGGGTGTCATCTGGGCGCTGCTGCTGCAGCCGAACGGCCCGCTCGACGCCGTGCTCGACGCGGTCGGGCTCGGGTTCGTCAAGCAGGTCTGGCTGGGTGACCCCGGGTTCGCGCTCTGGACGGTCATCGGGGTGCTGACGTGGAAGTACGTCGGCCTCGCGATCGTCCTGCTCCTCGCCGGCCTGCAGGGCGTGCCGGAGGAGCTCCACGAGGCCGCGTCGATCGACGGCGCCTCGTGGTGGCAGGTGCAGCGCAAGATCACGATCCCGCTGCTCGGCCCCACCATCCGCACCTGGATCTTCCTGTCGATGATCGGCTCGCTGCAGCTGTTCGACATGGTGTGGATCCTCACGAAGGGCGGCCCCGCGAACGCGACCGTCACGATGGCGACCTACCTCATCAACCAGGGCACCGAGCGCAGCCAGTACGGCTACGCGTCGGCCGTGGCGGTGCTGCTGTTCGCCATCTCCTTCATCCTCGCGATCCTGTACCAGACGTTCATCCAGCGGAACGACTCGGACGACGCGTCCGTGGTCCGCCGCCGCAGGAAGGTGTCCCGATGACCGCCGTCGCCGCCCCGCCCCGGGGCTCGCGTCCGCGCGTGGCTCGCGTGCGCGCCGACCGACGTCGCGTCGGTCCCCTCGTCTACGTCGCCGCCGTGGTGGTCGCGGTCGCGGTGCTGGCGCCCGTCGTCTACGCGGTGATCAGCGGCTTCCGCTCCAACGGGCAGCTCGCCGAGAACCCCGTCGGCCTGCCGAGCCCGTGGGTCTGGCAGAACTACGTCAACGTGCTGACCGGGGGCAACTTCTGGCGGTACGCGCTCAACTCGACGATCATCGCGCTCATCACGACCGCGGTCGTCGTCGTGCTGGGCATCATGGCCGCGTACCCGCTGGCCCGGTACCGGTTCAAGGGACGCGACGGCCTCTACATGGTCTTCGTGCTCGGCCTGCTGTTCCCGGCCACGGTCGCGATCATCCCGCTGTTCCTGCAGATCCGGGACCTGGGCCTGGTCAACACGTTCTGGGGCGTCGCCCTGCCGCAGGCGGCGTTCGCGCTGCCGGTGACGGTCGTCATCCTGCGGCCGTTCCTCCAGGCGCTGCCGAAGGAGCTCGAGGAGGCGGCGTCCATCGACGGCGCGTCCCGCATCGGGTTCTTCTGGCGGATCCTCGTCCCGCTGTCGGGGCCGGGCATGGTGACGGTGGGCGTGCTCGCGTTCGTCGGTTCGTGGAACGCGTACCTCCTGCCGCTGCTGATCCTCAACGACTCGGCGATGAAGACGCTGCCGCTCGGCGTCGCGGACTTCTCGACGCAGTACGCGTCGGACACCGCCGGCGTGCTGGCGTTCACGTCGCTGGCCGTCATCCCTGCGCTCGTCTTCTTCCTGACGATGCAGAAGCGGATCGTCAGCGGCCTCCAGGGCGCCGTCAAGGGCTGACCCCCGCCCCGCGCGCCGCCGCTTCACGCGCCGCAGCTGCGGCGCCGCACGACCCATGGGCTGGCGGGCGC
>NZ_JBHUZW010000213.1:0-1812 GCF_042667215.1 Cellulomonas sp. NPDC057328
AGTGCGGGTGTTGCAACACCCGCACTCGTGACGCATCTACCGCAGTGGTGGGTGGGCGGTGAGGTGGGCGGTGAGGTGGGCGGTCGTGGGGTTGCGGGCGGGTCAGGTGCGGGCGACCTCGTTGGCCGGGTCGCGGCCGGCGAGGAGGGCCTCCAGCTGGCGGCGGACCAGCGCGGCGACGCGCGGGTACGTGGCGTCGGTGTTGCCGCCCTGGTGCGCGGTGATGAGCACGCCCGGCGCGCGCCAGAGCGGGTGCTCGGCCGGCAGCGGCTCCGGGTCGGTGACGTCGAGGCCCGCCCGCAGGCGCCCGGCGGTGACCTCGGCGAGGAGCGCGTCCGTGTCGACGACCTTGCCGCGCGCGACGTTGACGAGGACCGCGCCGTCCTTCATGCGGCCCAGCTCCTCGGCGCCGAGCAGGTGGTACGACGCGCGCGTGAGCGGGATCGCCAGCACGACGACGTCCGCGTCCGGCAGCAGGTCGCCCAGCTCGTCGACGCCGTGCACGTGCCCGTCGGCGTCGTCGCGCGCGGTCGTCGCGACGCGCACCAGCTCGACCTCGAACGGCGCGAACCGCGCGTCGATCGCACGGCCGACCGAGCCCTGCCCCACGACGAGGACGCGCCGGTCCGCGAGCGACGGGCCGAACGGGTTCTGCCACCGGCCGGCGTCCTGGGCCCGCACGGCACCGGGCAGGTCGCGCTGGACCGCGAGCGTCAGCGCGACGGCGAGCTCGGCGGTGCCGGCGTCGTGCACGCCGCGACCGTTGAGGAGCGTGATCCCCGGGGGCAGGTGCGGCAGCGCGTGCTCGTACCCGGCGCTCGGCAGCTGCACCCAGCGCAGTCGCGGCAGGTCGTGCAGCACCGCGAAGCCCTCGCGGGCCACGAAGTAGTGCGGCACGACGACGAGCTCCACGTCCGCGGCGTCCGCCGGGTCGAGCGGGCCGCGCAGGTCCCACGGCACCAGCCGCAGGTCGTCGGGGTGCGCGGCGGCGAGGTCGGCGAGGCGGGTGAGCAGGTCCTCGTCGGGGACGGTGACGGTGAGCACGGTGCGGTACGGGTCCCTCGGTCGGCGGTCGTGCGGACGAGCAGGCGGGCGGGCGCGTCAGTCGGGCTCGCGGGTGCGGAACTCGTCCTCGAGCATCGACATGACGATCGCGTCGCACCAGCCGTCGCCGTCGCGGTAGGCGTCGCGCCGCCGGCCCTCGACGCGGAACCCGATGTTCTCGTAGAGCGACACCGCGCGCGTGTTGATGCTGAGCGCCTCCAGCTCCACGCGGTGCATCCCCAGTCCCTCGAAGGCGAACTCGAGCACGAGCTCGATCGCCTCGGTGCCGTACCCGCGGCCGCGGTAGACCGGCCGCATGGCGAGGCGCAGGCCCGCGCAGCGCACGTCCTCGTCGATGTCGTTGAGGACGATCTCGCCGCGGTACTCGTCGGACCCGTTGGCGGTGACCGCGAAGTCGTACCGGCCCTCCGCCGCCTCGCGGCTCGCGCACCACGCCTCGACCTGGTCGCGCGTGAACGTCTGCGTGGTGCCGGTCAGGCGGTTGCCCTCGGGGTCGGCGAGCATGTCCCACATCGCGTCGGCGTCGTCCTCGCGCACCGGTCGCAGGACGATCATCTCGCCCTGCACCGTGGGCTTCTGCATCGCGCACCTCCGCCTCGTCCGCCCGTGCGGTCGTCGCTGGGACGGCCGGTGCCGTCGCGTCATCGTAGGACGGGCGTGTGACCCGGGTGTTGCACGCCCCCGGCACGGCGGGGGACGCGCGTCGGCGCCGGCACCCCGCGGGGTGCCGGCGCCGACGCGCGTCCC
>NZ_JBHUZW010000214.1:0-1686 GCF_042667215.1 Cellulomonas sp. NPDC057328
GCGCTCACGGTGAGGACCGGCGCGACGCCGGTGACGGCGACCGACGCGGGGACGGGCAGGTCGGCGTCGTCGGCGGTGACCGCGACGGTGGCGACGCCGAGCGGCCCGACGGCACCGGCGGTCCCGGTCAGCCGCGGCACCACCCGCGCGCTCGCGCCGGGCGCGATCGGACCGGGGAGCCGGCAGACGACGTCGGGGCCCTCGGGCGTGCAGCCGTCGGCGGCCACGGGGGCGGCACCGGCCGGCGGTGTGACCCGCACCGCGACGCCGGTCGCGGTCAGGCCGCCGGTGTTCGTGACCTCGACCGGCAGGTCGGTCGCGGCGCCGAGGGCCACCTCGACGCCGCCGCCGGGCACGGTGAGCACGGGCGTGGCGGGCCGGACGAGCGTGTAGGCGACCGCGATGCGCTCCGGCGCGCGTCCGCCGTCGGGACGCAGCACCGCCGCGAACGTCCCGGTGGCAGGTGCGGCGCTGCTCGCGGCCGTCAGGCGCAGCGCGAGGGTGGACGCCTCCCCCGCACCGAGCGCCGGCAGCGTGCAGCGCGTCGTGCCGTCCGTCGGCGCGCACACCCACGGCGGGGCGGCGACGGCGCTGACGCCGCGGGGCAGGTCGAGGTCGACGGTCGCGGGGGCGCCGGGCGTCACGGGCGACCCGTGGCTCGCGTTGCGGAGCGGGAGGTCCAGGGCGCGCTCGCGGCCGGCGACGAGCTCGACCGGCACCGGCGACGTCGGCCCGACGAGGCGCGCGGGCGCCGGCGCGACGACGAGCGGCACGGCCGGCGGCGTCCACGCGCGCGTGGCACCCGTGATGCGCACGCCGACGCTGAGCCCGTCCGCGGGCTCGAAGTCCTCCCCGATGCCGACGCGCAGCACCAGGCGCATCGCGGCGTGCGGGGGCAGCTCGGGCAGCGTACACGTCGCCTGGTGCTGCGCGACGGGCGTGCACACCCAGCCGTCGGTGACGAGCGGCGCGAACCCGGCGCCGACGGCGATGATCCCGGCGATGCCCTCCACCCTGACGCCGGGGGGCAGCGTGATCTCGGCGCGCAGGTCGACCGCGGCGCGGTCGCCGTCGTTGCGCACCGTCAGCCCGAGCTCCTGGCCGACGCTGCCCGCGGCGAGCACGATCCCGCCCTCGGGCGGCTCGACGACCACGTCGGGCGCGGGCGGCGGGTCGGGGCCGGGGTCGGGCCCCGGACCCGGGTCGGGCTGCGGCTCGGGCGGCGGCCCGGCGGACGGCGCGGGCTCCGGCTCGTCGGCCCCCGGCGGCGGTGCTGCGAAGACGCTCCCGTCGTCGGGGGCCGTCGGGTCGGGGTCCGGCTCGAGCGACGGCGTGGGCGTCGGCAGGTCGGTGGGGCCGACGGTGGGCGTCGGCTCGACGGTCGGCGCGGGGACGGCGGTCGCGGTCGGCTCCAGGGTGCTGCCCGACACCGTCGGGCTCGGGCCAGCCGTGGCGGCGACGTCACCCGTCGGGCCCCCGACCAGCTGCACCGCCCCGACCACGGCCGCGGCGACGACCGCGACGGTGCCGACCGTCACGGCGGCGGCCGCGGCGCTCACGCCGCCCAGCGCCGCCGCGATGCCGCCGGTCGCCGCGGCGACGATGCCCGTGGCGCCGGCGGCCGCACCCGCGCCGGCCACCGCCCCGGCACCCGCCGCCGCGCCCGCACCTGCCGCACCCGCACCC
>NZ_JBHUZW010000215.1:0-1647 GCF_042667215.1 Cellulomonas sp. NPDC057328
GGTGGTGCACCACCCGCACTCGTGACGCATGTACCGCGGTGGTGGACGGGGGCGGGCGGAGGCGGTTGGCTCGCGGCATGACGCTCACCCGCTCGCTCGTCCTGTTCGTCGTCGCCGCGCTGTGCGAGATCGGCGGGGCGTGGCTCGTGTGGCAGGGCGTGCGGGAGCACCGCGGCTGGGCGTGGATCGGCGCCGGTGTGGTGGCGCTCGGGCTGTACGGGTTCGTCGCGACGCTCCAGCCGGACGCGCACTTCGGCCGCATCCTCGCGGCGTACGGCGGCGTGTTCGTCGCCGGGTCGCTGGTGTGGGGGATGGTCGTCGACGGGTTCCGGCCGGACCGCTGGGACGTCGCGGGCGCGCTCGTGTGCCTCGTCGGGGTCGGCCTGATCATGTACGCGCCGCGTCCCGCGTGAGCCGCCACCTGCGGTGACGTCTCACGCCCGGGACGATGGTCTGCCCGGCGCCCAGGTGGGCGTGGCACCATGCAGTCCCGACACGTCCGCCGGTGAGCCGCGCAGGAGGACACACCGTGAAGCAGCCCAGCGCCCCGACGAATCGGACGGCGACGACGCCGCCCGGCCGCGACGTGGACCCCGCGCACGACGACGAGCTGGACGCCGACCTCGAGGGCGACCTCGACGACGACGCGCTCGACCTCCCGCCGCACGACCCGCTCGACGCCGGCCCGGCGCCGCTGCCGTGGCGCCGTCGCACGGCGATCGAGATGGTCGTGTCCGGGCTGATCGGCCTGTACGCGTCGTTCGTGCTGTCGATCGAGGCGGTCGTGCTCGCGGGCGACCCCGACGCGTCGCTGTCGTGCGACCTCAACGCCGTCATCAGCTGCGGCACGGTCGGCCGCTCCTGGCAGGCGAACCTGCTGGGCGAGCACTTCCCGAACGCGTTCCTCGGCATCGCCGCCGAGGCGGTGGTGCTCACGCTCGCGGTCGCGATGATCGGCGGCGTGCGGTTCCCGCGCTGGTTCATGCTCACGGCGCAGGTCGTCTACACGCTCGGCCTGGTGTTCGCGCTCTGGCTGTTCCAGCAGGCGTACACGGTCATCGGCGCGCTGTGCCCGTGGTGCCTCCTCATCACGGTGACGACGACGCTCGTGTGGGCGGGCCTGACGCGCGTCAACGTGCGCGACGGGCACCTGCGCCTGCCCGGTGCGGCCGGCCCGTGGGCGCGCCGCTTCGTCGCCGCGGGCAACGACTGGTTCGTGACCGTCGCGTTCCTCGTGCTCCTCGCGGCGCTCGTCATGCTCAAGTACGGCTGGGCGATCCTGGGCTGAGCCCGTCGGCCGGGCCCGCCGGGCCCGGCCCCAGCGCCCGCACCAGGGGCGCCCACCGCGCCCGGCGCTCGTCCGGCGACTGCTCCCACCAGGGCGTCCCGCGCTCCCCGAGCGCGAGCTTCGCCGCCTGGACGCGGTCGCGGGCGGCGCGCTCGGCGTCCGGGTCGTCCGCCCGCAGGGCGGCGCCCACGGCCCGCCGCGCGCTCATGAGCTCGCGGCGCAGCACGGCGGCGACGTCGGCCGGCATCGCCGGGTCGGTGGCCCGCCAGCGCCGGCCGCGGACGACGACGTAGCGGCCGTCGTCCGTGCGTGCGACGTCGTCCGCCCGGTGCTCCACCACACCGGCAGTTTGCGGCGTG
>NZ_JBHUZW010000216.1:0-1583 GCF_042667215.1 Cellulomonas sp. NPDC057328
CGCCGCCCTGGCGTCCTCGGTTACGAACTCGGTTAGGGGCTTGAGTCCCCCGCGGGGGCGGGGTGGGGTGCTACGGGGGGGCGGGGGGACGCGGGGCCGCGGGTGCCCGCGCCCGGGCGCGGGCACCGGCGTCGGCCGCGACCTCAGTGGCGGCCGAGGTAGGTCGCGGTGTCGATGACGTTGGCGCCGAAGACCACCGGGTTCCCCGCGGGGTTCGTGATCGTGACGGTCATCCGCCCCTGGTCGTCGAAGTGCGCGGCGCTCGAGTACCCGCCGGAGGTCCCGAGGGAGAAGAACGGCACGAAGCCGGCCTTCAGGTTCGCCTGCACGGCGGTCTGGTCGTCGGAGGTGTAGGAGGCGGCCGACGTGATCGTGGCCTCGATCCCGTCGACGACGACGAGCGAGGTAGCGAACCAGTTCATGTTGCCCGCGGGGCCGAACGTGCTGTCCCAGCTGGGCGTGCCGTGCTTCCAGAGCGTGTTGTCCCGCGTGTGGAAGGCCGCGCCGAGCGCGCCCGAGTCGTACCAGCTGCCCGGGGACGCGTCGAACGTCAGCACGTGGTCGAAGCTGCCCTGCACGGTGACGCGCGAGCCGGCCACCTTGGCGGTCAGGTGCGAGTACGTCGTCGAGGCGCTGCCCGTGAAGATGTCCCAGAAGCCGGAGACCTCCCCCTTCGCCCAGGTCGAGCTCGTGTCCGACGACTCCTTCGTCGAGTCGAAGTCGAACGAGCCTCCCGTCGCGCCGAGCACGGCGCTGCGCAGGTCGGCGATGGTCCGCGAGAAGTCGGGCACGCCCTTGAGGAACGCCTGCTGGTTCTGCACCGCCATGTTCGCGCGGAAGATGGGGTCGTTCAGCCCGTTCGCGAGGTCCGTCGCCCCCTTCTGCGCGACGTCGGGAGCGTAGATCGCGGCCCACGACTGGAAGACGCCGGGCAGGTCGGTGATCTTCGGCAGCGGCGACAGGCTCTTGACGTACGTCATCCACGCGTCGTAGCTGTCGCCGAGGTCCCGCCGGAAGGCACCGTCGTTCTGGCTGCTGAGCTGCGACAGCACGGCCCGGTACGCGTCGTAGAACCGGTTGCCCCCGCCCGGGTTGAACGCGTTCGTCAGCGTCCTCGGCGGGAGGTTGTTGTAGTACGACCACAGCAGGTCGGACGTGTCGCCGAGCGGAGAGGTCGGCTGCAGCAGCTGGAACTGCGCCGGCACGAGCCCGAGGGCCGCGACGATCGAGTTGTACCACTTGGCTTGCAGGGTCGCGGTGAGCTGAGGGACCTGGTCGTCGATGTCGGTCGTCATGGTGGGTGCGCAATCTGTGCGGGCCGGCCGCGGCGCGGACGGCGGGACGGGTGAGCGGGACGGTCGACGGCGGTGAGCCGTGCGCCGCGGGTGCCGGGTGTGTCCGACCACTCGAGCGTCCGCCGGTGCGACGGGCGTGTCGCCCACCCCGGGTCGGCATCCGCAGGTGCCGTCCGCTGACGGCCTCGAGCACCCCGTGGACGGCGGTGACGGGCCCCACGGGCGGCAGCACCACGACGCGCTGCCGCCCCCGGGACCCGGCCGACCGCCGCCGGACGGCGGCGGCTG
>NZ_JBHUZW010000217.1:0-1510 GCF_042667215.1 Cellulomonas sp. NPDC057328
CCCCGGAGCTCGCGCTCCGGGGGCCCTCGACGTCACGCGGGGCTCAGTCCTGCGGGACCTCGCCCTCCTCCGAGCGGGAGAACGTGTACGTGTTGTCGCCACCGAACTGGTAGATGCCGATGAACGCCGACGACGGGTCGTTGGCGTCGTTGAACGGGCCCACGCCGGAGACCGCCTGGTAGGCGATGTCCTCGCCGTCCTCGACCAGCTGCGCGCACTCCTCCCAGCCGGTGCACTCCTCGCCGCCGTCGGCGCCCGAGACCGCGGCCAGGTTGGCCTGGATGGTCTCGCCGTCCGACGCCCCGCCCTTGAGGGCAGCCAGCGCCGCGAGGATCGTGGCGTCGTAGGACTCGGGGCCGTAGGAGTACTCGGTGAGGTCCGGGTCGACCTCGAGCATGCGCTGCTGGAACTCCTCGGACGGGAACGCACCGGGCAGCGTGCCCTGGGCGCCCTCGAGCGTGCCGGCCGGGAAGCCGGTCTCACCCTCCGTGCCGAAGTTCTGCAGGTTGCCGTCGACGAAGTACGTCTTGCTCATGTCCCAGCCCTGCGCCACGAGCTCGCGCACGATGAGCGGGGTCTGGTCCGTGAACGCGAGGATCGCGATCGCGTCGGGGGCGGACGCTATGGCGTCGCCGACGATCGTCGAGAAGTTCTGCTCGGCCGGGTCGAACTCCTGGCCCTCGGCGCCGTAGACGATCGTGCCGCCCGCGTCGGTGACGACACCCGAGACGACGTCGCGGAGCGACGTGCCGTAGGAGTCGTTGAAGACGAGGATGCCGACGTTGCTCGCACCGTCGGAGACGATGAGGTTGCCGAGCACGTCGCCCTGCACGGAGTCCGGCGGCGCGGTGCGGAAGTAGAAGTCGGAGTAGCCCGACAGGTTGGTCGCCGTGTTGGCCGGCGAGATCTGGACGACGCCCGCGCCCGTGATGTCGTCGATGACGTTGAGCGTCACCGAGGAGGACGCGGCACCGACGACGACCGAGACGCCGGCGGAGATGAGCTCCTGCGCCGAGGCCGTCGACACGGAGGCGTTGTTGGCGTCCGAGGAGTCCGTGTGCGTGACCTCGACGTCGGCGCCGAACAGGCCGCCGGCCTCGTTGATCTCGGCGACGGCCAGGTCGACGCCGGCGATCTCGGGCGGGCCGAGCTGCGCGAGCGACCCCGTCACGGGCAGCAGCGTCCCGATGTGCAACGGCTCGCTGCTGCCGCCGCCGCCGGAGCCGGTCGTCTCCTCGCCGCCGCCGTCGGAACCGCCCGAGCAGGCCGTGAGCGCGAGGACGAGCGCGCCGGCGACTGCCACGGCACGTCCTGCGTGTGTCGAACGAATCATGCGTGGTACCCCTCTGTGAGCACTGCACCCACCGGACCCGGACGCGGGCCACGGCGATGTGGCGCGAAGGTACTCATGCTTTGTGTCCGCGATGTGAATGGCAACGTCTCGCCACCATGTCGTTGTGGACTTGTGACCATGTACGCGCGAGAGCCCGGCCGGCACCAGGGTGCCGAC
>NZ_JBHUZW010000218.1:0-1379 GCF_042667215.1 Cellulomonas sp. NPDC057328
CCCGACGCCCCCGCGGCGGGGAGGGCGGGTGCCAGCACGCGCCGTCCCGCCGCCCCGCACACACCGAGGAGCACCCATGAGCACCGTCCCCGAGGTCGTCGTCACCGGCCTGGGCGCGACCACGCCGCTCGGCGGCGACGTCCCGTCCACGTGGCAGGCCGCCCTGGCGGGCGAGTCGGGTGCCCGCACCCTCGAGAACGACTGGGCCGACCGCTACGACATCCCCGTCCGGTTCGCCGCCCAGCTGCGCGTCGCACCCGACCAGGTGCTCCCGCGCCCCGAGCTCAAGCGCATGGACCCGTCCGCGCAGTACGCGGTCATCGCGACGCGCGAGGCCTGGAAGGACGCCGGCTCGCCCGAGGTCGACGGTGACCGCCTCGGCGCCGTCGTGTCGTCCGGGATCGGCGGCATCTGGACCACCCTCGACGCGTGGGACACGCTGCGTGAGAAGGGCGGCCGCCGCGTCCTGCCCATGACCGTGCCCATGCTCATGCCGAACTCTCCCGTCGCCTACGTGTCGCTGGAGCTCGGTGCGCGCGCCGGTGCGCACGCACTCGTCTCGGCGTGCGCGTCCGGTGCGGAGGCCATCGGCTACGCCGTCGAGATGATCCGGTCGGGCCGCGCCGACGTCGTCGTCGCCGGCGGCACCGAGGCGGCGATCCACCCGATGCCCGTCGCCGCGTTCGCCGCGTCGCGCACCCTGTCGACGCGCAACGACGACCCGGCCGCCGCGTCGCGTCCCTACGACACCGCCCGCGACGGCTTCGTCCTCGGCGAGGGCGCCGGCATCGTCGTCCTCGAGAGCGCCGAGCACGCCCGTGCGCGCGGCGCCCGTGTGTACGCGCGCATCGCCGGCGTCGGCCTCACCGCGGACGGCTACCACATCACGTCGCCGGAGCCGTCGGGCGACGGCCAGGTGCGCGCCATGCAGGCGGCGCTCGCCGACTCCGGCGTCGCCGCCACGGACGTCCGGCACGTCAACGCGCACGCGACGTCGACCGTCGTGGGGGACCTCATCGAGGCCCGGAGCATCCGCGGCGTCCTCGGCTCCGACGCGGACCACGTCGCCCTCTCGGCGACGAAGTCGATGACCGGACACCTCCTCGGTGGTGCCGGCGCGCTGGAGACGATCTTCGCGGTGCTCGCCCTGCACGAGCGGCAGGCGCCGCCGACGATCAACGTCGACGACCCCGACCCCGAGCTGGTGCTCGACCTCGTGCGCGACAAGCCGCGCGCCCTGCCCGACGGGCCCGTCGCGGCGATCAACAACTCGTTCGGCTTCGGCGGGCACAACGTGGCGCTGGTCGTCACGGCGGACTGAGCCGACCCTCGCACGACGCGACCCCGGACCCGTACGGGTCCGGGGTCGCTGTGCGTGG
>NZ_JBHUZW010000219.1:0-1351 GCF_042667215.1 Cellulomonas sp. NPDC057328
GTGTATAAGAGACAGCGGTCGGGGCGTCCCCGACCGCCGCCCGGTGGACGCCGTCAGCGCAGCAGCTCGGGTACCGCCGCGAGGTACGCGTCGAGGTTGCGCCGCACCTCGGCCACCGAGTCGCCGCCCGACTTCTCGAGCAGCGTCTGGGCGACGACGAGCGCGACCATCGCCTCGGCGACGACCGCCGCCGGCGGCACCGCGCACACGTCGGAGCGCTGGTGCTGCGCCTTGGCCGCCTCGCCGGTGGCCGTGTCCACCGTGTCGAGGGCCCGCGGGACGGTCGAGATCGGCTTCATCGCGGCGCGCACTCGCACGACCTCGCCGTTCGACATGCCGCCCTCGATGCCGCCCGCACGGTTGGTGCGGCGCACGATCCGCCCGGACGCGTCGCGCTCGATCTCGTCGTGCGCCTGCGAGCCGCGGCGGGCCGCCGTGCGGAAGCCGTCACCGACCTCGACGCCCTTGATCGCCTGGATGCCCATGAGCGCCGCCGCGAGGCGTGCGTCGAGGCGGCGGTCGCCGTGCACGTACGTGCCGATGCCGGACGGGAGCCCGTGCACGAGCACCTCGACGACGCCGCCGAGCGTGTCGCCGTCCTTGTGGCACTCGTCGATCTCGGCGACCATCGCCGCCGACGTCTCCGCGTGGAAGCAGCGCACGGGGTCGGCGTCCAGCGCGGCGACGTCGTCCGGCGTCGGCAGCGGCGCGTCGTCCGGCACGGCGACCGGGCCGATGCCCACGACGTGCGACACGAGACGCACGCCGGCGGCCTGCTCGAGGAAGTGCGCGGCGACCGTGCCGAGCGCGACGCGCGTGGCCGTCTCGCGGGCGCTCGCGCGCTCGAGGACGGGCCGGGCGTCGTCGAACCCGTACTTGCGCATGCCGACGAGGTCCGCGTGGCCGGGCCGCGGCCGCGTGAGCGGCGCGTTGCGCGCCCGGTTCAGCAGCGCCGGGTCGTTCACCGGGTCGGCGGCCATCACGTCGACCCACTTGGGCCACTCGGTGTTGCCGATCTCGATCGCGATCGGGCCGCCCTGCGTCAGGCCGTGGCGCACGCCGCCGAGCAGGCGCACCTCGTCCTGCTCGAACTTCATGCGCGCGCCGCGGCCGTAGCCGAGCCGGCGCCGCGCGAGCGCGGCCTGGATGTCGGAGGTGCGGACCTGGACGCCGGCCGGGAGGCCGTCGAGGATGCCGACGAGCGCGGGACCGTGCGACTCGCCGGACGTCAACCAACGGAGCATGAGGGGGATCCTCCCACGAGGGCGCGCCGGGTCGGGCGCGCCGTCCAGGTGCCGTGACGGGACGGGTCGCGACGAGAAGGCAGACGGCCCGCGCGACGTGGTCGCGC
>NZ_JBHUZW010000220.1:0-1304 GCF_042667215.1 Cellulomonas sp. NPDC057328
GGACGGTGGGGCGCGCGTGCGCCGCACCGTCCTGCCCGGCGGGGTCCGCGTGCTCACCGAGCACATGCCCGGCCTGCGCTCCGCGACCGTCGGGGCGTGGGTCGGCGTCGGCTCGCGGGACGAGACGTCGGGGCACTTCGGCTCGACGCACTTCCTCGAGCACCTGCTGTTCAAGGGCACCGCGCGCCGTACCGCGATGGACATCGCCGAGGCGTTCGACGCCGTCGGCGGCGAGGCCAATGCGGCCACCGGCAAGGAGCACACGTGCTACTACGCGCGGGTGCTCGACGCCGACGTCCCCATGGCGGTGGACGTCATCGCCGACATGGTGACGTCCGCGCGCCTCGACGCGGACGAGCTCGAGACCGAGCGCGGCGTCATCCTCGAAGAGCTCGCGATGAACGACGACGACCCGAGCGACGTCGCGCACGAGCAGTTCGCCACCGCCGTGTTCGGCGACACGCCGCTCGGCCGGCCGATCGGCGGCACGCCGCACACGATCCGGTCGGTCCCGCGCGACGCCGTCTGGGAGCACTACCGCGAGCACTACCGGCCGGAGACGCTCGTCGTCACGGCCGCCGGCGGGGTGGACCACGACGCGTTGTGCGCGCAGGTGCTCGACGCGCTGACGGCGGGCGGCTGGACGCTCGACGGCGCCGCGGCTCCGACGTCGCGGCGTGCCGCGACCGACGCGCCGGTGACGTCCGCCCGGACCGAGCTGACGATCCGGCGGCAGACCGAGCAGGCGAACGTCATCGTCGGCGGCCTCTGCCTCACCGCCACGGACCCGCGCCGCTTCGCGCTGTCGGTGCTCAACGCCGCCCTCGGCGGCGGCATGTCGTCGCGCCTCTTCCAGGAGGTGCGCGAGAAGCGCGGGCTGGCGTACTCGACGTACTCGTTCGCGTCCGGGCACGCCGACACCGGCCTGTTCGGGCTGTACGCCGGGTGCACGCCCGCCAAGGTCGACCAGGTCACCGAGCTCATGGTCGCCGAGCTCGAGCGCATGGCCGACGCACCCATGGGTGCCGCCGAGCTCGCGCGCTCGATCGGGCAGCTGTCCGGCGGGCTCGTCCTGGGCATGGAGGACACCGGGTCGCGCATGAGCCGGCTCGGCAAGGCCGAGCTGGTGCACGGCGAGCTGCTCAGCGTCGACGAGTCGCTCGAGCGGGTCCGCGCCGTGACGGCGGCCGAGGTGCAGGAGCTCGCGGCGGAGCTGGCGGCCGCGCCCCGCTCCGTGGTGCGCGTCGGTCCGTTCGGCGACTGAGGCCCACGGCGCACGCCCGGCGGCGGACCCCGGACCGGGG
>NZ_JBHUZW010000221.1:0-1132 GCF_042667215.1 Cellulomonas sp. NPDC057328
ACGCGCGGCGCGGCCGGACCGCCGGTACAGATGGGCGTGTGGAGCTCGACGTCACCGCCCAGCGCACGCCCGCCCCCGACCGCGGTCCGGATCGCGCCGCCTCGCCCGACGCCGACGACCGGGTCGCCGTCGTCGTCATCACGCACCAGCGCCGCCCCGAGGTGCTCGCCGCGCTCACCCGCCTGCGTGACCTGCCGGAACGCCCGCACGTCGTCGTGGTGGACAACGGCTCGACCGACGGGACCGCCGACGCCATCCGTGCCGAGCACCCGTGGGCGGAGCTCGTCGCGAGCCCCACGAACCTGGGGGCCGTCGGCAGGAACGTCGCGATCGAGCGCCTCGGCACGCCGTACGTCGCGTTCTGCGACGACGACACGTGGTGGGACCCCGGGTCGCTGCGCGAGGCGGCGGACGTCCTCGACGCGCACCCGGGGGTGGCCGTGCTGACCGCGCGCATCCTCGTCGAGCCCGGCGGGCGCGAGGACCCGATCGTCGCCGAGCTGCGCGACTCACCGGTCGCCGGCGTGCCCGGGCTGCCGGGCCCGGCGCTCGGCAGCTTCCTCGCCGGTGCGTCGGTCGTGCGTCGCGAGGCGTTCCTCGCCGCGGGCGGCTTCCACCCGCGGCTGTGGCTCGGCGGCGAGGAGGAGCTGCTGGCGGCCGACCTGGCGGCCGCGGGCTGGGAGCTCTGCTACCTGCCGACGCTCACCGTGCACCACCAGCCGTCCCGGGCCCGCGACCCGCACGTGCGCCGACGCGACGGGATCCGGAACACGCTGTGGTTCACGTGGTTGCGCCGGCCGCTGCCCGCGGCGCTGCGCCGCACCGGCCACGTGCTGCGCTCGCTGCCCCGGGACCGCGTGTCGGCGGCAGGCGTGCTGCGCGCCGTGCAGGGGCTGCCGTGGGTGCTGCGCGACCGGCGCCCGCTGCCCGCGCACGCGGAGGCGCGGTTCCGGGCGCTCGAGGAGTCGCAGCGGCGGTCCACCGCACGGCGCTACGTGAGCTGAGCCGGTGAGCCGGTGCGACGAGCCGGCGCGGTGCGGCGGGTGCAGTGCGGCAGGAGCGGTGCGGCAGGTGTGCTGCGGCAGGAGCGGTGGGACAGGCGCGGCCCGGTACCGCCGGGGCGGTACCGGGC
>NZ_JBHUZW010000222.1:0-1085 GCF_042667215.1 Cellulomonas sp. NPDC057328
GTCGGGAACAGGCGGCGGGCGGTGTCGCCGGCCTCGGGGTCGTACACCGTGACCTGCGCACCGCGCAGGTGCAGCGCCGCGGCCACGTTCAGCGCCGGGCTGTCACGCACGTCGTCGGTCAGCGGCTTGAACGCCGCACCCAGCACGCCGATCCGCTTGTTCAGCACCGAGCCGCCGCACGCCTCCAGCGCCAGGTCGATGACCCGCTCACGCTGACCCATGTTGATCTCGTCGACCTGCTGCAGCAGACCCGACGCCCGGTAGGCACCCAGCTCGTTCGCGCGGTGCATCAGGGCGCGGATGTCCTTGGGCAGGCAGCCGCCACCGAAGCCGAGGCCCGCGTCGAGGAACTGACGCCCGATGCGCACGTCGTGGCCCAGCGCGTCGGCCAGCACCGTCACGTCCGCACCCGCCGCCTCGCAGACGCCCGCGATCGCGTTGATGAACGAGATCTTCGTCGCCAGGAACGCGTTGGCGGACACCTTCACCAGCTCCGCGGTCGGCAGGTCGCAGACCACCACGGGTGTGCCCTCGGCGATGGGCCCGGCGTACACCTGGCGCAGCGTGGCCTCCGACCTCGCCGAGACCCCACCCAGCACGATGCGGTCCGGGTGCAGCGTGTCGGCCACGGCCTTGCCCTCGCGCAGGAACTCGGGGTTCCAGACGAGTTCGGCCTCGACGCCGGCCGGGGCCTCCTTCGCCACCAGCGTGCGCAGCCGCGCGGCCGTGCCGACGGGGACGGTGGACTTGCCGACGATGACCGCGTCCTTCGTCAGGTGCCGGGCGATCGCCGTCGTGGCGGCCTCGACGAACCGCAGGTCCGCCGCGTGCGACGTGCGCTGCTGCGGCGTGCCGACGCACACGAAGTGCACGTCACCCTGCGACACCGCGGACGCGACGTCCGTCGTGAACCGCAGCCGTCCCGTGGCCAGGTTCTTCTCCAGCAGCTCCGGCAGCCCGGGCTCGAAGAACGGCACCTTCCCGGCCTGCAGGGCGTCCACCTTCGACTGGTCGGTGTCCACACCGGTCACGTCGAAACCCAGCTCGGCCATCGCGACCGCGTGGGTCGCACCGAGGTACCCGGT